>JAVHPV010000354.1:0-6030 GCA_036170775.1 Gallionella sp.
CGTGCACCACTGATGGTGAAACCTTGTTCATAGAGTAATTCACGAATACGCCGAATCAATATGACTTCATGATGCTGATAATAGCGACGATTCCCACCACGCTTCACAGGTTTTAGTTGGGTAAATTCCTGTTCCCAGTAGCGTAATACATGCGCTTTAACGCCGCACAACTCACTCACCTCACCGATGGTGAAGTAGCGTTTGGCAGGAATGGGTGGGAGTGCTGAATTAGGCTTGTGGGATTCCATGATATGACTTTTCGACCATGGTTTTTAACTTTTGGCTAGGATGAAAGGTCACCACGCGACGCGCTGTAATAGGAATTTCTTCGCCTGTTTTTGGATTGCGACCTGGACGCTGCGGTTTGTCACGTAACTGAAAATTGCCAAATCCAGATAACTTGACGGTATCGCCCTTTTCTAAACTTAAACGAATCTCTTCAAAAAAAGCTTCCACCATATCTTTGGCTTCGCGTTTGTTCAAACCGACTTTAGAAAAAAGTAAGTCGGCTAATTCAGCTTTGGTTAGTGTAGATGTCATAACTCTCCCCCTGTTAATTTCGTAACTGAGTGCCCATTATTGCGAGCGCGTCGACCAATTTTTTTATGCTTGGTTCGATCTCAATATCACTCAGTGATTTCTGAGTATCTTGTAATAACACACGGAATGCAAGGCTTTTTTTGCCCGCATCAAGTCCTTTTCCTCGGTACACATCGAATAATGCAATCTCCGCCACATGTTCTGCCTCAACCTGCAGTAACGCATCTAAAAGCACTTGTGCATTCACCGTTTCATCAACCACAAAAGCCAAATCTCGGCGCACTGGTAACGATTTTGCAATCTCATTGAATCGTGGCAGACGTGTTTCGAGTAAAGCCTTTTGTTCGATTTCAAACCAAACGGCAGGTTGTACCAATCCATAGCTCTGCTGTACCTGTGGATGTAATTCACCCAGCCAACCAATAGCTTGTTCGTTGCACAGGATCTGCGCGCTACGTCCAGGGTGAAGTGCGGGGTGTGTGGCACTGACATAACATAATGTCTGCGGTGCGAATAAAGCTTCGAGATCAGCTTTAACGTCGTAGAAGTCAACTGGCTTGCTACTTATCCCCCATTGCTCAGCACATTGCGTCCCATAAGCCAAAGCGGAAACTTTTTGTGTTTGTATGTAATCCTGTTCGGCCTTATGAAAACATGCGCCAAACTCAAATAAGCGCACCCTAGTTTGCTTGCGATTAAGATTAAAACGCAAGGCTTCGAGCAATCCTCCCAGTAAGCTACTACGCATTACGGCAAGGTTGCTGGCGATCGGGTTTTGCAAGGCGATGGGCGCAGGGTTTCCTGATAATTCATGCTCTGTACGCTCATCTACAAAGGCATAACTGACAATTTCTTGATAATCACGTGATACGAAGATTTGTTGCAATGAAAGCACAGATCGTTGCGTCGCACTTTGCGGCAGCATGGTCAAAGCGGCTTGCGGTGGCAGCGCGGGAATATTATCGTAACCGTACAGTCTGGCGATTTCTTCAACTAAATCAGCCTCAATACTCAAATCAAAACGAAAGCTCGGTGGAATCACTTGATAGTTTTCGCCCACGATCTCAAAGTCAAATTGCAAACGCGTCAAAAGTTGGGTGATTTGCGCACTTGAGAGCGTAATTCCGAGTACCCGTGCCACGCGCGAGGGTCTTAATAAAATTGCTTTTCGTTGCGGTAATTCACCGCGAACTTCTGTAATCGCGCCCACCTGCCCAGCGCAAATCTCAACAATCAACTGCGTGGCACGTTCCAAGGCTAAGCGTGTCGCGCCAAAGTCCACCCCACGCTCAAAACGGAATGATGAATCTGTCGCCAAACCATAACGACGCGCCTTACCTGCAATCGCATCAGGTTGAAAGAAAGCACTTTCCAAGAATATATCTTGACTGGCGACTTCCACCCCGCTGCCCTTTCCTCCCATGATGCCTGCCATCGCCAGCACCCGAACCTCATCCGCGATGACCAACACATCATCCGACAAGGTGACTTGTTGATCATTCAAGAGTGTTAGTTTTTCATCTTGTCGTGCTTGGCGCACGTTGATTGCCCCTGACAGCTTGGCAAGATCAAACGCATGCATGGGTTGCCCCATTTCCAACATCACATAATTGGTAATATCAACGACTGCATTGATGCCACGTAAACCGCCGCGCTCCAGTCGACGTAACATCCAGGTGGGAGTGATAGCTGCGGCATTGAGATTACGTATCAATCGCCCGCAATACAACGGACAGCTTGCGCTATCCATGACTGCAACAGCGCGCTGCTCGTCGAGTGTTATTGCAGACGAAACAATGGGGAGTTGCGTGAGCGGACTGCCCGTCATTGCGGAAACTTCACGCGCAACCCCGATCATGCCAGAGCAATCGCTACGGTTCGGTGTCAATTTTAGCGTAATGAGTTTGTCGTCAAGTTCAAGGTAATCACGCAACGAAGCACCTACAGGAGCATCGTTGGGCAATAGCCACAAGCCATGACTTTCCTCAGCCAAACCTAATTCCTTAGCCGAACACAGCATCCCAAATGATTCAATACTGCGAACTTTCGCTTGTTTAATGACAAAATCGCCAGGCAACACCGCGCCTATACG
Organism: Gallionella sp.; assembly: GCA_036170775.1. GTDB lineage: Bacteria > Pseudomonadota > Gammaproteobacteria > Burkholderiales > Gallionellaceae > Gallionella. The sequence continues at coordinate 2,633 of JAVHPV010000354.1, forward strand.
TGCACAAGGAACTTTGATGCCTACGGCGACATTCGTCGCACCGCACACGATACTCAACGGTTGAGCCTCACCCACATCGACTTGACAAACATTTAAGCGATCAGCATTGGGATGTTTCACCACCTCCAACACCTCAGCCACGACCACTTGGGTAAAGTCTGGCGCAACGGCTTCCAGTGCTTCAACTTCCAATCCAGACATCGTGAGTACATGCGCCAACTCATCACTATTCAGGGCTGGATTCACCCAAGTTCTTAACCAATTCTCCGAAAATTTCATAGCGGTATCTTTAATTGTATTGTTTCAAAAAGCGTAAATCGCTTTCATAGAATTGACGTAAGTCACTCACCCCATAGCGCAACATCGCTAAACGCTCCACCCCCAAACCAAACGCGAAGCCGAGATACTTTTCACTGTCGATGTTGACATGCTGCAATACGTTGGGATGCACCATGCCGCAACCACCAATCTCTAACCAACCGCCATTCCAACTCATATCCATCTCGGCGGAGGGTTCGGTGAAAGGAAAGAACGAAGGACGAAAGCGAACTTGTAGATCATCGCGTTCAAAGAAACGCTGCAAGAAATCTTGTACCACCCCTTTGAGATTGGCAAAACTAATGGTCTCATCCACCCACAAGCCTTCAACCTGATGAAACATAGGCGAGTGTGTCGCATCGGAATCAACTCGATAAACTCGCCCAGGAGAAATAATTTTCAGGGGCGGCTGATGTGCTTCCATGTAACGGACTTGCACAGGTGAGGTATGGGTGCGCAACACATGCTCAGGGTCAATGTAAAAAGTATCGTGCATGGCGCGCGCGGGGTGATTCGCGGGAATATTGAGCGCGGTGAAATTATAAAAATCGTGTTCAATCTCAGGCCCAATTGCGCTTGTGAAGCCGAGCGAATGAAATAACGACTCAATGCGATTCAAGGTCAATGTAATCGGATGTAATCCACCTGTGCCGATACCCCGCCCAGGCAAGGTCACATCTAACGACTCTGCGGATAATTTTTGCATCAACTTGGTTTGTAGCAAAATATTGCGGCGCGTTTGTAACGCGCCTTCAATTTGCTGTTTGACCTCATTGATACGCGCGCCAGCGGCAGGGCGTTGCTCCGCTGTGAGTTTGCCTAAACCTTTAAGCAAAGCCGTTAAACTGCCCTCTTTGCCTAAATATCTTGCCTTGACCTGCTCTAGCTCAGCCTCATCATCAATCACGGCGAATTGCTGTAGAGCTTGTTCGAGAATTTGTTGGAGTTGTTCCATCGTTACCACCACGATCCAAAAGAAATGCTACAAACAAAAAAGGAGGCACTAAGCCTCCTTTTTATTAAAACGCTACTGCTTAAACGCCGAGGCTGGCTTTGGCTTGTGCAACGAATTGCGCAAATGCTGCCTTGTCGAAAATAGCGATGTCAGACAACACTTTACGATCCACCTGAATGTCAGCCTTTTTCAGACCGTTCATGAATACGCTGTAAGTCATGCCTTGTTCACGCGCAGCGGCGTTGATACGGGCAATCCACAGGGTACGGAATTGGCGTTTTTTCTGACGACGATCACGGTAAGCATATTGCCCAGCCTTCATGACCGCTTGTTTGGCGATACGGTAGACGTTCTTACGACGGCCACGATAACCCTTGGCTAAGGACAATACTTTCTTGTGACTAGCGCGTGCTACGACTCCACGTTTTACTCTTGGCATGGTCTACTCCTTATGCGTACGGCATCATGGCGCGAACCGATGCTGTATTAGTTGAATGAACTTCCGCAGTACCGCGAAGTTGACGTTTATTTTTAGTCGTCTTCTTGGTCAGGATATGACGTTTGAATGCTTGCGAACGCTTGACGCTACCACCAGCGCGGATTTTGAATCGCTTCGCCGCTCCGCTTTTGGTTTTCATCTTAGGCATAACTACTCCTCAAGTTATGATGCGAGGTGTTTCCCGACTGGAAAAACTTGATAACCCATACACCACTTTTTAGCGGGGATCTATTTGCTACTTAATCATGCTGACCGTCCCACTTCTGCCAGCACAATGAATAGAGCTACTTCTTTTTTGATTTTGGTGACAACACCATCACCATTTGTCGGCCTTCCATCTTGGGGTATTGCTCGACCACACCACATTCCTCTAAGTCCGCACGAATACGCTCAATCAAACGCATCCCAATTTCTTGGTGAGCCATCTCACGACCACGAAAACGTAGGGTAATCTTAGTCTTATCGCCCTCATCCAAAAACTTAATCAAGTTACGCAACTTAATGTTGTAATCACCTTCATCTGTGCCTGGACGGAACTTGATTTCCTTGATTTGCACCTGTTTTTGCTTGAGCTTGGCTTCATGCTGCTTCTTGGCTTCGGCATATTTGAACTTGCCAATATCCATGATGCGACACACGGGCGGATTCGCCAAAGGCGAAATTTCGACCAAATCCAACTCTGCCTCATCCGCCAAACGCAATGCTTCAGCGATAGTAACAATCCCTAGGGGCTCTTTTTCGACACCAATCAGGCGCACTTGGGGTGCGGTAATCATCTCGTTGGTGCGCTGGGCTTTATCTTGTGCTATTGCAATATCTCCACTTAAACAATACTAAGCCGTGCTACCCGTTTTTGACTTCGGTTTGCAGACGCTCAAGCAAAGCTTCTAACGTCATTTTCCCGAGATCTTCACCACTACGGGTACGCACGGCCACCAAACCTTCAGCAACTTCCTTGTCACCAACAACTAACTGATAAGGTAATTTCTGTAAGCTATGTTCTCGTATTTTATAGGTTATCTTCTCGTTACGCAAATCCAATTGCACGCGGAAGCCTGCTACGCGCAAAGTATCGGCTACTTTTGTGGCATAACTTTCTTGGGCTTGCGAGATATTCAGCACCACCAGTTGCACGGGAGCCAACCATAAAGGCAGTGCACCCGCGTGATTTTCCACCAAAATACCAATAAAACGCTCCAGTGACCCCAAAATGGCGCGATGCAACATCACGGGGGTTTTTCGAGTGTTGTCTTCGTCGACAAATTCTGCCCCAAGGCGACCTGGCATAGAGAAATCTACTTGTATCGTGCCGCACTGCCAAGAACGACCAATCGCATCCTTAATATGAAATTCAATCTTCGGTCCATAGAACGCCCCTTCACCTGGCAATTCTTGCCAAGTCATTCCCGAAGCATGCAAAGCTGCTCGCAACGCATTTTCGGACTTATCCCAGATTTCATCCGAACCCACACGGCTGTCTGGGCGCAACGCCAACTTGACCGCAACATCATTAAAACCAAAGTCACGATAAACCTTTAATACCAACGCATTAAAGGCTGTAACCTCGGATTCGATTTGCGCTTCAGTACAAAATATATGGCCATCATCCTGCACAAAACCACGCAC
>JAVHPV010000355.1:0-1336 GCA_036170775.1 Gallionella sp.
GTGCAGGTGCATTTGGCCTCGCGTTTGTGTGCGTTGGCATTGGCGGGGGAAATACTCGCAACACAAGAGGTGGCAAACAAAGCGCGCTTTGAATTTACCGCTGCGCCGATCACTGAAATTATTAACGTGCGTGGCTTTACTGCCCCAGTTAACTGCGCGCATATTCAACCTGAATACAAGGAGCGAACTTGAAAACCGCCTTTACCGACCAGCAGTTAAGCCACATTCTCGATCAATCGCTCATCTATCAATGCGCGTGCCCCGCACAAGTTGCCAAGCAACTTATCGGCTTACGTGATTTGTATGCCTATCAACAAAGCTGCTTGAACCAAACCGACACAGATGTCGCCGTCCATCAGCGCATTGCGGCTGATGCAGTGCGTGCGCACGTGGCTTTAGAAGAATGTCTGCATGAGGTTTTGGTCTTGGAACAATGGGATATGCAAACCTTGCAAATGCCCGCCAGCTTACAAAAGGCTCTTCGTATCATTTAACTCACCATAAGGAAAAATCATGCTCGTACGCTTAATCTATATCAGCTATGCCAACAACGAAATGTCGGATGCAGACATCAAACAAATCTTGGAGAAATCCAAGGTGAATAACGGTAGTCGCAAGGTGACGGGCTTACTCATGTATTCGGATCGTTATTTTTTCCAATGCTTGGAAGGCGAGCGGCGCGATGTCAATCAAACTTATCTGCGTATTGCCGCTGACCCGCGTCACTCGAAGTGTGTATTGATTGACTATAGTCAAATTGATGCGCGTTTGTTTCCTACGTGGTCGATGGACTATGTGGCGTTCAATGGCTCGAATAACGAAATGGTGTTGCGTTACAGCGAGAACGGTTTGTTCCAACCCTATGACTTCACTGCGTCTCAAGCGAACGCATTTTTGCGCGAAGTCGCCACTACCATTGCCGCCGACAATCGCGCCAACGAAAAACCTAAATCTTTGTTGTCTTGGTTTAAGAGCTAAAACGCGGACTGGCTTCGTTTGAAGGATGAGATTTATCGAGCGATTTTGGGCTGCCATCGCTTGGTAGATCGCGCTCCAGTTTAAACCGCACTTGAACAATAAAAACCCTTCGATACGCCCGCTGCGCGAGCTACTCAGGGCGAACGGACTCTCACCCAAGCGGTGACCGCTCCGTTCGTGCTGAGTAGCGCAGTTTCATGCGCGTATCGAAGCATGAATAGCGTGGCAACTGCGTTTTCTAGGATGAACAAATCGGGTTAAATGTCGCTGGAAGTTGGTGGGCAAGAACAAATCAGATTCTTGTCCCCATACACATTATCCACTCTCGCCACGGCAGGCCAGAACTTATTCTCGCGCA
>JAVHPV010000356.1:0-1334 GCA_036170775.1 Gallionella sp.
CCTGGCGCGCTTCTGCTGGACGGTGGTGATACGTGGCAAGGAACGGGGCAAGCCCTGTGGACGCAAGGGCAGGATATGGTAGATGCCTGCCTGCAACTGGGGGTGGATGTGATGACCATGCACTGGGAATGTACCTACGGTGCGCAGCGCGTGAAAGAGATTGAGACACAACTCCAAGGCAAGCTAGACATCGTCGCGCACAACGTGAAGACCACTGACTTCGGCGACCCTGTGTTCAAATCCTATGTGATGAAAGAGATGAACGGCATACCCGTCGCCATCATCGGCCAAGCCTTCCCCTACAGCACCATCGCCAATCCGCGCTACTTCGTGCCAGATTGGTCGTATGGTATCCAAGAAGAAAACCTGCAAGCCACCATTGATGAGGTGCGCAAGAAGGGTGCGCAGGTCGTGGTGCTGTTATCGCACAACGGCATGGATGTCGATCTGAAACTCGCCTCGCGCATCAGCGGCTTGGATGCCATTCTGGGCGGACACACGCATGACGGCATCCCCGCCCCTATCCCCGTGAAGAACCGTGGCGGCATCACCTTGGTGACCAATGCTGGCTCCAATGGCAAGTTCCTCGGCGTGCTGGACTTCGAGGTCAAAGCCGGAAAGATCACCAGCTTCCACTACAAACTGTTGCCAGTGTTCTCCAATCTGCTCGCAGCCGACCAAGACATGACCGCGCTGATGCAGAAACATCGCGCGCCCTATGCCGACAAGCTAAATGAAAAACTGGCGACCACCGATGGCTTGTTGTATCGCCGTGGCAATTTCAACGGCAGCTTCGACCAAGTGATACTCGATGCGCTGATGAAAGAGAAAGACGCGCCCATCGCTTTCTCTCCCGGCTTCCGCTGGGGCACATCACTGTTGCCTGGTTCCGCCATCAGCATGGAAGACGTGCTCAACCAAACCGCTATCACCTATCCCTACACCACCCTCACCGAGATGACCGGCGCGCAGATCAAGAACGTGCTGGAAGACGTGGGCGACAACCTGTTCAATCCTGACCCGTATTACCAGCAGGGCGGAGACATGGTGCGCGTGGGTGGATTGCAATACACCTGCGAACCGAACGCCAAGATGGGACAACGCATCCAAGACATGCGCCTGAACGGCGAATTGCTGGACGCGAACAAGACCTACAAAGTGGCTGGCTGGGCCCCGGTATCCGAGGCCGCACGCGACAAGGGCGGCGAACCGATCTGGGACTTGCTCGCACGCTATCTGCGCAACGAAAAAGTCGTCAAAGTTAGCACCCCGAATGTGCCCAAGCTAAAAGGGATGGCGGGTAATTCGGGTATGACGGCATCAGCATCGTAGGC
>JAVHPV010000357.1:0-1328 GCA_036170775.1 Gallionella sp.
CTTTTGGTGAGGGAGGCGTACAACAAATCCGTGCCCACGGCGGTTGTGGGTGATACGCCGAAGAACAACACCAGCAAGGGTGTCATTAGCGAGCCGCCGCCCACGCCCGTTACACCCACCATCAAACCAACCAAAAATCCCGAAACGGTGTATAGCCAATTCATGTTGTTCTCCTCAGATGGGAGCGCATGATAGGGGATAGTCTTATCTTTATTAAATGGTTATATGTTAGGATGTTATAACCAAAAGTTATTTAGAGGCTGTTATGAATTTGCAACAGTTGCGTTATCTCAACGAAATCGTGAAGCAAGACCTCAGTATCTCTGCTGCTGCTGGCACGCTCTACACTTCTCAACCTGGTATCAGTAAACAGATCAAATTGCTGGAGGAAGAACTTGGCGTGGATATCTTCATCCGCAATGGCAAACGCTTCGTGGGATTGACCGATCCAGGTCAAGTGATTGCCGAAGTGGCAGCGCGCATGTTGCTTGATGCCTCCAATTTGAAACAGATAGGACAGGAATTCAAAGATCAACAGCAGGGGGCGTTAACCATCGCCACCACACATACGCAAGCGCGCTATGCCCTGCCGTCCGTGGTCAAACAATTCATCCAGCAATACCCAGAGGTAAAACTCGGCTTGCATCAAGGCAACCCCACGCAGATTGCGGAACAGGTGTTGAGCGGTGAAGTGGACATCGGTATCGCCACCGAGAGCTTGGCACTCTATGACGAGTTGGTCACCTTACCTTGTTACGAGTGGCATCACTGCGTGGTAGTGTTGCCTAACCATCCGTTACTGCTGGAGAAGAAACTTACACTAGAGAAGTTGGCGCAATACCCCATCATCACCTACGACTTCGCTTTCACTGGGCGTAATAAGATCAATAAAGCCTTCAGCGAGGCGCGAATAGAACCTAACATTGCCCTAACTGCCATTGATGCTGATGTCATCAAAACTTACACGGAGTTGGGCATGGGCGTGGGCATCGTGGCGCAAATGGCTTTTGTGCCAGAACGCGATAAACACCTGAACATGATTGATGCCGGACATCTATTTGAAGCCAGCACAACGCGCATCGCTATGCGTAAGAATCAATACCTGCGCGGTTTTGGCTACCACTTCATCGAGTTGTTCGCCCCGCACCTCACGCGCGCGATCGTCAGCCAAGCATTGCATCAGAGCGAGTAGTGGTTATTGAGAGCAATCCGTCTGGTGCAGCAGTTTGCACTGATGCTTACCAATACAGGAAGTTGAGGTGGTTTGCCACTACCCATTCATCCCAAGTATTTTCTTAACGTGACTAAGACAACCCGTCATTTTTTAC
>JAVHPV010000358.1:0-1327 GCA_036170775.1 Gallionella sp.
CTAGGAGTCTGTCGGACTTGAAGAATCGAAGCGAAACGGGTCAAGCAGCCGATTTCCTTTAAGTCCGACAGACCCTCGGCATGCTTAATGTGGCTAACGTAAACATAATTGCTGCAAAGTTTTGCGGGATCAGGGCTTGAGTTGGAAACGCATCACACGATAAAACCCCGCGAAACAATGCTCGACATGTGGCTCACCCGCCAGTGACTTGCCCTGTTTTGCCAATGCACTTTGTAGTTTAGCCGTGACATCCTCGCGCCAAAAACTGGGCAGAAAGGGCTCTAAATAGCCCAGCACCCAGCGACTTGGCGGAAAGCGATAGAGCGGATGTTGGCGTGGCGTGGCGGCATATTCAGTGATCAAAACCGAGCCCCCGCTCCGTGTGACTCTGGCAATTTCGTCGTAGACATGCGCACGCGCTTCTGTTGGCAACTCGTGGAACAAGAAAAACAGAACCACTTGATCGAAGCTATCGTTGGCATAGGCGAGTACTTCGGCATTCATGCGTACGAGATGACAACGCTCCGCAACTGCTAGGGTTTTGCCACGCGCCAAGTTCAATTGCCCGATAGCAACATCACACAGATGTACTTGCCCACGCGTATGTTGCAACAGCGACGGGGTGAGCTTGCCGTAAACGCAGGTGAGTTGCAGCAGATTGGCATCAGGTTGGGTTTCCAGCAACGCTAATGTTTTGCGTAGTAGCGTGTCGTATTGTCCAAACAAAATGGCATTGATGATGGGTTGATGGTCGAAAAACCAGATGCTCTTGTCCCACAAATAAGCCCACCAGTAATAACGCGCCAAATATTCAGGCACACCTTCACGTTGAAATTTTTTGTAAATTTGCATCTGTTCACCTAAAGCAAGCCACGCGGTTTGTGCGGTGCGTGAGCAAAGAGTCGGTCGTAGAACCAATTGGGTAAATGTTGCAACAGCCAACCCACGATACCCATTTGCCAAGGAATAATCGCTAACGATGTGCCACGCGCAATTACTCGCGCCATGCGCTGTGCGGCATCGTCAGCATCCAAAATGAACGGCATGGGATAGGGATTGATTGCGGTCATTGGGGTGCGAATATATCCTGGACAAATCGTCACAACTTGCACACCTGTTCCGCGCAGTTCGACACGTAAGGATTCCAAATATGAAATCGCCGCAGTCTTAGAAGCGGAGTAGGCACTCGCCCCTGGCAAGCCGCGTAAACCCGCCACGCTGGCAATCCCCACCAGTTTGCCGCGTTGTGCAGCACGCATCGCAGCAACAAATGGCTGGAAGGTTTTCACCATCCCCAGCACATTGATGTCCATCACTTGTTGGAAAG
>JAVHPV010000359.1:0-5901 GCA_036170775.1 Gallionella sp.
CCCAAGATGTTGAGTACCAGCGTATCTTCATCCCAGTGATAAAACGGCTGGTCTTTTTTGGCGGATTTCTTATCCTTGTTTTTAACTTTGGGTGCAGACATAGTTAGGGGAGTTTCCAGATGTTTGTGAGGGGCTCGGCAGCGCGGCTGGCTGCGAATGCAGGCAATCCATAAAAATCTAACAAGGTGCGCAAAATACCGTAGTGATCTACCCGTTGCGCGCTCTGTCCGCGCTTCACCATTGGCCCGACCAATAGCGTAACGACGCGGTTGTCACTCAAATAACCACCTTCATCCCAGGTCAAAATCAACAAGCTGTTGTGTTTGAAAGCCCATTCCACATAGGGATCAATATGCGTTTTTAGCCACGCATCCGCCATGAAAAAACTGCCATCGTGCATGTCGTTATTTTGGTCGGGAATGACAAACGCCACGGTGGGCAGTTGCGCAAAGTCTTGCGGGAAATCGCTAAAACGTGAATTGGTTGCGGCGGGGAATCGTGTTCCTTGCCAGTTGCTCACGGGATTATGTTTGCGTTGATATGCACCTGCGGCACAGCTCAAATCGCCGACTTCAGGTAAACCCTCAGCGTAACCGACAAAGCTCAGGCCTTTATCCAGCAAGGCACTAGCGAGATTATCGCTGTTAAAGGTGTGCCCACAACTGTTGTCGCTGAGGCCTTGGGTAGAGCCAGAAAACAACGCCAGATAATTGGGTTGGCTGGGGTGCGTGATGCCATAGGACTGCGTCAGTAACATGCCGCGCTTGGCCAGCGCATGGATGTAAGAGTCGCGGCGTTGCGCATCCATAATCTGCGCATAACTGCGATTTTCTTCGATGACTACCAGCACGTGGTCGGGGCGCGGCAAACGCTCTGCGTATACCCAAGGTGAGAAAAGTGCGGTGCAAAAAATAGCCATTAAAAATTTCATTTTTGACATTCCTGACAATAAAAACTCGAACGTTGCCCTTGTTTGATGTGTAAGACTTTCGAGCCGCATGTTCGACAGCTTTCCCCTGCTCTGCCATACACAAAATACTCTTGTTGAAAGTAGCCGCTACTGCCGTCGCTGTGGACGAAGTCACGCAGGGTGCTGCCGCCTTTTTCAATGGATGCGTGCAGGGTGGCGCGAATTTCAGCCACCAGTTTGGCACAGCGTGCGAGGCTGAGTTTGCCTGCGGCAAGTTGCGGTTTGATGCCGCTGCGAAACAGCGATTCGTTGGCGTAGATGTTGCCCACCCCCACGACTACATGATTGTCCATGAGTGCTTGTTTGATGGCGATGCTGCGGCCGTGCAAGGCGCGCTGGAGATAGCGCGCAGTGAAATGCTCTTCCAGCGGTTCGGGGCCTAGCGCGGCTAACAGCGGATGGGTGTGGATGTCGCCAATGTGCCATAGCACTGCGCCAAAACGGCGCGGGTCACGCAAACGCATGAGCTTGCCATTGCCTAAGATGAGGTCGAAGTGATCGTGTTTTTCGGCAGGTGTGCCGACGGGCAAAATACGCAGGCTGCCCGACATGCCGAGATGCAAAATCAATGTGCCGCTGCCGCAATCCATGAGTAAGTATTTGGCGCGTCGCTTGAGCGATAGGATGGTGCGCCCTAGTATGGGAAGTTCGGGTATTGGCCAGCGCAGGCTGTGGTTGCGTATCACGACCTCACTTATAACTGCGCCAACCAGGTGTTCCGTCAGTCCCAGCCGCGTGATTTCAACTTCGGGCAGTTCAGGCACGACGACGTTTCCACCAAATCAGGCCGCCCGTCAATGCCAGCACCAGCGGTAACACGAGCAAAAAGAAAATACTAATGAAGTTAAGTTGCATACTGCTCAACACGAGGTTGCTGTCTTTGGCGGCGCGCGGTTGCAGGGTAATGAGATGTTCTTCACTCGCCAGCCAATTGACCATGTTCACGCCCAGATCGACATTGCCGCCGTTGCCCGCGTAACTGTTGGCAAGGAACGCGCCATTGCCCACCACCACGATGCGTTGTGTGCGGTCATTGATGTTACGTTGCAGGGCGACGGCGATCACCGCAGGGCCTGGCGTGTCGTGGGCTTTATCGAATTTGGGTTTGCCACTGTTGCTTACCCAGCCCCGTGCAGCAACTTCTACCAGCACTTGGTGATGCCAATCTGTGCCTTCATTCCAAGCCAGTGGACGCGCTTGTGGGAAGGCGGTGATGAGATTGAAGTTGCGGGTGATGGCATGAGGGGGATAACTCGCCCCGAGTGACCAAGTGGCGGGCGCGTTCATTTCAGTGGCGGCGGGGTCGATTACCATGCCGGGCGGCAACAGCAAATCGAGCTTTTCGGCGAGGCGTTCCAAGCCATGCAAAGGTTCGGCATCTATCAGCCAGAGAATGTTGCCGCCGTGTTCCACATAGCGCAGCAGCTTGTCCACTTCGCCCGACAGCAGGTCGAGCTGTGGCTGGGTGATGACCAGCACACTGGCGTTGTCGGGGACTTCTTGCGCAATAGCGAGATTCAGACTGTTCAGCTTGAAACCATTCTGTTTGAGTTTTGCCCCGAACAGCGAGCCTAGGTCGAAGTTGGCAATGCCATCCAGCTTGCGTTCGCCATGCCCCTCCAGATACATCACCGTTTGCTCACGGGTATGCGCCAAGCGCAGCAAGGTGCTGGTAACAATCTGCTCATTGATTTGGGTGAGGTGTTCGCTGCGCCCCGCGTATTCCAGCACCATCTCGCCGTTCAGTTGGATGCGTGCCGCACGGGCTTTTTCGGGTTCTTTTTCGGGGTCGATGAACACCAGCTTAATGTCGGATTTGTAGCGTTGATAGAGCGATAAAAACTCACGAATAATCTTGCGAATGTCGCCCAGACGCGCATCTTGTTCGGTGGCATACACGGTGATGTTGACAGGGCCGTTTAATTGCTTGAGCACGGCAATGCTGGCAGGCTCAAGGCTGTTATTGGCATTGAAAGACACATCATGCTGTAGCGGGTGTAAGTTGGCGAGATAGCCGAGCCCACCCGTCGTGCCGAGCAGTACGGCGACGAACAGCAGATTACGTAGCATAGGAGAGTTCAATAATCGACGCAGCATGGGCTTATCCGTAAATGCGATTGTTGTGGAGGCGGCGCATCGCCAGCAGCAGGAATACTCCGCTGAATAACACGAAGTACAAAATATCCGTGCTGTGTAGCAGTCCCGTATTGAAGCTCTGGAAATGATGCAATGGCGAGAGTGCATGCCACGCTGAATCCTCACCTGTTGCACCGATGTCTGCCAGCCATAGACCGACTAGGACAGCTAACGCGCCGATGGCGGCAATGAGTGGTTGGCTGGTGAGGGTGGACAGATACAAGCCAACCGCGACGTAACTCGCGGTGAGCAACAGCAGCCCGAGTAAATTGCTCAACAGCAAGCCGTGATCGAGCGGTGTGCCGAGTGTCAAGGTATACAGCATCATCGGCACCCCAGCCATCAGCACCAGCAAAAATAGCAGCAAGCCGAAAAATTTTCCCAGCACGATGTGGCGGCTGGCGAGGGGCGCGGAAAGCAGCAGAGTGAGCGTTTGATTACGTCGTTCTTCTGCAATCAAACGCATGGTGAACATCGGCACCAGCATCATCAACAATAACGCGATGGTGTAGCACATGGGGGCCGCCACCGCACTGGTTACGCCGGGCGCATTGGCCAGTTGTGCCATTTGTGGTTGCAGCTCCAAATAGGCTTCCAGCCTGCCCAGAAAGAACCACGCAAAAATGAATTGCAGTGCCGCGAGAATAAACCAAGTGGAGGGCATGGCAAACAGGCTGCGCAGTTCACGCAACGCGAGCAGACGGATCATGGTTGTGCTCCTGTGGTGGCGGTAGACGCATCGGTAATTTTGACGAACACCTCTTCCAGCGTGGTTTGTAGCGGGGTGAGTTGTTCGAGTTGCCAATCTTGTTGCGCGGCTAGGGCGAGCAGTGCGCTACTCGGATTGTGTTCCGCGCTATGCAGAATGCGGAACTGTTGCGCTGAGAGTCTCTCGACATGGGTCACCCCTGCAATGTTCGCCAAACTCTCAATGCTGGGTGGATTGCGCAGCGTGATGGTGAAGCCAGAAGCGAGTCCGAATTGCTGCATCCGTACACTGGTATCGCCGTAAATCAGCCGACCTTGTTGCATGATCTCGACACGGTCACACACGCTTTGTACTTCGCTGAGTAGATGTGTGGACAGAATCACACTGCTGGCATTGCCCAATTCGCGGATCAAAGTGCGTATCTCACGAATCTGTGTCGGATCTAGCCCGACCGTTGGCTCATCCAAAATAATCACCGCAGGGCGATGAATGATGGCTTGCGCGATGCCGACACGCTGCTGATAACCTTTCGACAACGTGCCAATAATCTTCTTGCTAACCGCCTCCAGACCACAGCGTTGTTGTGTCTGTGTCAACGCTTCAGGGATGTTGCTGGGCTGCATACCACGCAGCCGTGCCGCAAAAATTAAGTAATCGCGCACCGTCAGTTCACGATACAGCGGCGGTGTTTCGGGTAGATAACCGATATGCGCCTTCGCCAGCGTGGGTTGCCGCAATAGATTGATACCGCATATTTCAATCTCGCCACTATTCGGCAACAAACAGCCCGTGAGCATTTGCATCGTGGTGCTCTTGCCCGCGCCGTTATGCCCCAACAGACCCAACACTTCGCCGCGCTTCAATTCCAGCGAAACATCGTGAATGACAGGGCGGTTATCAAAGCTGCGCGTCAGTTTTCGTGCGGAGAGGGTGATTTCAGAGGCGGTATTAGACAAAGTGTAAAACTCGTGAAGGTGAAGTGCGCGAAATATAACCGAATATCTGTTGCATAATCAAAAAACCGCTTAGCTTGGACGTTGCTCAAGTTGAACCGCCCCAGCGTTGATTTGGGACGAAAATCCTTCAGCACTCGCCCCGCACCAGTGGCAGTCCAGTAAAATCACCGTGTCGGATTTTTCGGTCACTCTTTATTTCACCATGATTTCACCATGAAACGTCTATTGATTATTGGCTGCGGCGACGTGGCTTTGCGCACTATTCCTTTGCTGACCTCACGCTATCGGGTGTTTGCGTTGGTACGGAACGCGGCTTATTGCGCAAAATTGCGTGCCTTGGGCGTACGCCCAATTTTGGGAGACTTGGATCAGCGATCGTCATTGCAGCGCATCGCGGGAATTGCGGAGGTGGTGCTGCACTTTGCACCTCCGCCGAATAACGGATTACGGGATACGCGTACCCAGCATTTGCTGAGTGTGTTAGCGCAAGGCCGTTTGCCACAACGCATGGTGTATATCAGCACCAGCGGGGTATATGGCGATTGCGCAGGGGCGTACATCCGTGAAACTCAGCCGCTTAATGCGACCAATCCACGCGCATTGCGGCGCGTGGATGCGGAGCAGCAAATTCGCCACTGGGCGAGGCAACATCAAGTTGCGGCGAATGTGTTGCGCGTGCCGGGTATTTACGCGCTAGAGCGTTTGCCTGTGGAGCGGTTACGGGCGGGCTTGCCTGCCATCATGGCAAGTGAAGACAGTTACACCAATCACATTCATGCCGATGATTTAGCGCGCATCGTGTTGGCGACGTTGCGTTATGGAGCGGCGAATCGCGTCTATCACAGCAACGATGATGACGAGATGAAAATGGGCGATTATTTTGATGTGCTGGCAGAAGCGTTTGCTTTGCCGCGCCCGCCACGCTTGCCGCGCGACGCGGTGCAACATGCCGTATCGCCGATGATGTGGTCATTTATGAATGAGTCGCGGCGCATGAGTAACGAGCGGATGAAGCGCGAGTTGCGCGTTAAGCTGCGCTATCCCACTGTGGCGAGCGCGTTGGGATAGCGGTTGCCATTGTTGGCTTAGGATGTACTGATTTATTCGGTTTTGTCATTGATGAAACTACT
>JAVHPV010000360.1:0-1306 GCA_036170775.1 Gallionella sp.
GCTTCAATTGCTGGCGGGATCCAATGCTTTTGGCACAGGCAAATCACTGGGTTGCACAGGATATGCGCCGCCTTGTGTTTGGTAACGCTTCAACTGATACACATACGCCAGCACTTCGGCGACAGCGGTATACAGAGCTTCGGGAATGGCATCCCCCAATTGGGTGTGTTTGTGCAAGGCACGCGCCAGCGGCGGAGCTTCCAAAATCGGCACATGGTTTTCAATGGCAATCTCTTTAATGCGTGCCGCCAGCAGATGCGAACCTTTCGCTACCACCGTCGGTGCGCGCATTCCCATTTCGCTATATTTCAACGCGACGGCGTAATGCGTAGGGTTAGTGACCACCACATCCGCCGTGGGAATTGCCGCCATCATGCGCCGTCGTGCCGCCTCGCGTTGCAAGCTGCGAATCCGTCCCTTGACCATCGGATCGCCCTCAGTTTCCTTCGCTTCTTGGCGCACCTCTTCCTTAGTCATCTTCAGCTTCTTATTGTGTTCATAAAGTTGATACGGCACATCAATCGCCACGATCAACAACATCGCCCCCACAATCAACAAAAAACTCACGCCGATCAGATGCCCCATCTGCGGAATCGACGCAGCCACGGGCACACTCACCAGCTGCAACGCCGCCTCGCGGTGATCCCACACCACCCACGCGCCCACGCCTCCCACTAAAATCGACTTCGCCAAGGCTTTGCTCAATTCCACCACAGAATTCATCGAGAACATGCGCGCAATGCCCGACAGGGGATTCATGCGCGAAAACTGCGGCTGCAACGCTTCAGTGCTGAACAACCAGCCATTCAACAACAAGGGCGAGAACGCCGCCGCCAACAGCACCGCCAACAACAGCGGCGCGAATGTCAGCAAGGCATCGAGTGACAGATCATACAAACGGGGAATCATCAGATTAGGATTTAACGCCATCTCACGGCTCAACGTTAAACCGTTGCGCAACAAATCCACCATGTGCTGCGTAAGCGTCGCACCCATCAACCACAACGTCCCGCCGCCCGCGATCAGCACCGCAAACGTAGACAGCTCCCGCGAACGCGCCACCTGCCCCTTCTCGCGCGCGTCATCCAGCCGTTTCTGTGAAGGCTGTTCGGTTTTTTCGAGGTCGCTATCTTCTGCCATGATGGAGTCCGTATGAGGCTGCCATTATCGGCAAATAAAAATGCCTGCAATCGGCAGAACAAACGCAACAAGTCCCCGCTATTCAGCGGGCTGGCAGCTAATGGGATAGACGTAGTAGTTTGTCGGGTTACGCTGCGCTAACCCGACCTACCGACTGTTGTAGGAG
>JAVHPV010000361.1:0-5820 GCA_036170775.1 Gallionella sp.
GATGCGTTTATTTGGTCGTTTGTGCAACACCGCCCTATCGTCAATCACTGGCAGGCTTTATCGCAAGTGCCTGCCCGCACCGAGCTATCCGATGCCCTCAGCAAAGCTTTGCAAAAACGTGGCTTCAAATTTGTCGGCTCGACGATTTGTTATGCGTTTATGCAAGCGATAGGCATGGTCAACGACCACACCACCAATTGTTTTAGACACAAGGAATGAGCAAAATGAATTTGAAGTTCACCAAGATGCACGGCGCAGGCAATGATTTTGTGGTCATTGACGGCGTGCGGCAAAAAATCAATTTAACGCCAGAGCAAATTCGCTTATTGGCGGATCGGCATTTCGGCGTAGGTTGTGATCAGTTATTGCTGGTGGAAAAAGCCCAACATGCGGATGCGGATTTCCGCTATCGCATTTTCAATGCCGATGGCGGTGAGGTTGAGCAATGCGGCAATGGCGCGCGCTGCTTTGTGCGTTTTGTCCACGACCAGCAGCTCACGCCTAAGCGCGAGATTGTGGTGGAAACCAAAAGTGGCTTGATTCGTCCGCGCTTAGAGGACGACGGGCGGGTGACGGTGAATATGGGCGCACCGATCTTTGCTGCGGCGCGCATTCCCTATCTCAGCCACAGCGATGCAATCGTTCAAGATTTAGAGCTGGGTGAGGTGGTGGTGCAAATTACCGCGGTGTCGATGGGCAATCCCCACGCAGTGCAAGTGGTGGATGACATTGAGGCAGCACCGCTGGAGAAACTGGGCGCGTTAATTGAGCACCACCCCAGCTTCCCCAATCGCGTTAACGCGGGATTTATGCAGGTATTAGATCGGCAACGCATCAAATTGCGCGTGTATGAACGGGGTGCTGGGGAAACTTTGTCGTGTGGCACGGGGGCTTGTGCCGCTGTAGTGGCGGGTATACGCCGTGGGCTGTTAGATAGCCCCGTTCACGTCACAACGCGGGGTGGAAATTTAAGCATTGTCTGGCAAGGAGACGGACAGGCCGTGTTAATGACAGGCCCTGCCATCAGCGTGTTTAACGGTGAAATCACTTTATAAGGAAGCAACATGAAAGACAGCGACATCGTGCAGTATTTGCAAGACAACCCAAAATTTTTCGAGGGGCACTTAGAGACGCTGCTGCAACTGAGCTTGCCCCATCCCCACGGTGGACGCACTATTTCACTGAGCGAACGGCAGATGCTGGCCTTGCGCGAGAAGAACAAAGAGCTGGAAAAAAGTTTGCACAGCATGATCGAATTTGCCCGCGAAAATGAGATGCTGCAAGCTAAAGTGCATACCTTCATCGTGGCACTGTTCGCTGCCCGCGATTTCGCCACTTTGCTGGAGATGATTCCCCATTTGCTGCAAGACATTTTTGCCGTGCCGCACACCGCCTTGCATCTCTGGCAAATTAACCCGCCCAGTGCGGAACTGCTCACTTTTACCGATGCGCAAGCACAGCCAGTGTGTATGCATCAAGGAGTCCACGACACCGCTGATTGGTTTGGTGAAAGTGCCGCGCAATTGCACTCCTACGCCTATTTGCCTCTCCATGCGGGCGGTGCCAGCGTGGGGCTGCTGATTGTGGCCAGCGAAGACAAGCAACGCTTTTACCCTGAAATGGGCACAGTATTCTTGCAGCGTATTGCCGAAGCTGTTGAGGCTGCACTGCACCCCTATTTGACACAAGCATAGCCAGCATGACCGATGCCGCCGCACCGCTTACTGATACCGCTCAAGCTCAGCGGCTCAGCTATTTGAGCGGTTATCTAGCGTGGCTGCGCAATGAAAAACGCTATTCAGAACTCACCGCTGAAAACTACGCACGCGACTTGCGCCATTTGTTTGAACTGGCGGACAACACGCCGCTTGCGGAGCTTAAAATTCATCAAGTACGCCGCTTTATTGCGCAACTGCATAGCCGTGGTTTGAGTGGACGTTCGCTGGCGCGCATGTTGTCGGCGTGGCGGGGTTTCTATCACTATTTAATGCGCCATCACGGGGTTGCAGCCAATCCTTGCGTCGGTCTGCGTGCCCCCAAATCGCCTAAGGCATTGCCGCAAGTGTTATCACCCGATGAGGCCACTCGCTTAGTTGAATTACCCACCACTACGCCCGAAGCGATTCGAGACAAAGCTATGTATGAATTATTTTATTCGTCGGGCTTACGCCTCGCTGAATTGGTCAGTTTGAATGTGACGGAGGGCGTGGATTTTGCTGCGGGTACCGTGCAAGTTACAGGCAAGGGCAACAAGATGCGCATCGTGCCGCTGGGGCGGTTTGCCATGACCGCGCTACAGGCTTGGCTAGCCGTGCGGCCACAGTTGGCTTCGCTTGACGAAGCCGCACTCTTTGTCAGCAAGCGCGGCACGCGCATCAGTCACCGTACCGTGCAATTGCGCATGAATCAATGGGGCATTCAGCAGGGCATCACCAGTCATGTGCATCCGCACCTATTGCGCCATTGCTTTGCCAGCCATGTGTTGCAATCCTCAGGCGATTTACGCGCAGTGCAAGAAATGCTGGGTCATGCGAGCATTTCCAGCACACAGGTGTACACCCATCTTGATTTTCAATATCTGAGCAAAATTTACGACGCAGCGCATCCGCGCGCCAAGAGAAAGCCCTAAAAAATATGACTTCCAACAAACCTAAACAACACGCCACGCCAGGGAGAGTTTCTCAAGGCAGCAAGGACTATCGCCGTCGCAGCCAACGCAAACTCACTGCCGCCAGTGCGCCACAGCCACACAGCCAACCGCAGCAGGGCAATACCGCTGCCACACCTGCGCTCATCCTCAAGGCTGGGCGTGAAAAATCTGTGCAACGTCGTCATCCGTGGATATTTTCTGGCGCAGTGGAGAGCGTACAAGGCCGCCCCGCCAGCGGCGACACCGTGCCCGTGCACGATGCCGCAGGCAATTTTTTAGCGTGGGCGGCTTACAGTCCCGCTTCGCAAATCACCGCACGGATTTGGTCACATCGCGCCGACGAGAAAATTGATGCCGCCTTTTTTCAGCAGCGTATTACTCAAGCATTGAGTGCACGCGCTGCCTTGCAATTGGATCGGGATAGCACAGGGCTACGCCTGATTCATGCGGAATCTGATGGCTTGCCTGGGCTGGTGGTGGATCGTTACGGCGAGGTGTTGGTCATGCAAATCGGCAGCGCGGGCATCGAATATTGGCGCGACACCATCGCTGATTGCCTGCAAGCGTTGTGCCATCCCGTGTGTATCTATGAACGTTCCGATTCGGATGCGCGCGGCTTAGAAGGATTGGAGCAACGTAATGGCGTGTTGCGCGGCACGTTGCCCGAACACATTGAGGTGATTGAGCATGGTTTGCGCTTCAAGGTGGATGTCAGCGAGGGGCAAAAAACGGGCTTTTATCTCGATCAACGCGATAACCGCAAACTTACCGAAACGCTGGCGGCGGGGCGCGAAGTATTGAATTGCTTTTGCTACACGGGGGGCTTCTCGCTCTATGCCCTGCGCGGCGGGGCGAAGTCGGTGTTGTCGATGGATGCGTCAGCAGAAGCGGTGCAACTTGCCGAACAAAACCTACAACGTAACGCACTGGATGCCAAGCAAGCGGAATGGCAATGTGCCGATGTGTTTGTCGCATTGCGTAAATTACGCGATCAAAACCGTCAGTTCGACCTCATCATCCTTGATCCGCCTAAGTTTGCCCCCACTGCGGCGTTCGCAGAAAAAGCCGCGCGCGGCTACAAAGACATCAACTTGTTGGGCTTCAAACTACTGCGTCCAGGCGGCTTGCTATTTACCTACTCCTGCTCAGGCGGTATCAGCGCGGAGCTATTCCAAAAGATCATCGCAGGCGCAGCACTCGATGCAGGTGTCAACGCACAAATCGTACATCACCTCACCGCCAGTGCCGACCATCCCGTCGCCCTCAACTTCCCTGAAGGCGCGTATTTGAAAGGCTTGGTATTGCGGGTGGAATAAGGCGGCGCACGGTTGGCAGCTTTTTGCAGGGTAATAGAACGACTATTACCCTGCAAAACCGTCAAAATCTGCCCTCATTCAGGCAAATTTTGCGAGCTGCTGCTGCGTGGTTTTGCCTGCTTGATTCGCTTCGCTATGACTCTTCAAGTCCGACAGACTCCTAGCCCCCGATATAGGACATTTCCACTTTTTCACGTTCACGGTGGCTGACCTCGTGGCGCATTTGTGAATAGCGATCATTGCGCTGCCGCCATTGTTGGGTAATCAGATTGCACAGCATTTGCGGACTGTATCCTCGGCGCAGTGGCTCGCGCAGCTCCAACCCGTCGCCCGCGAACAGACAGGTGTAGAGTTTGCCATCTGTGGAAAGCCGCGCGCGGCTGCATTCATGGCAGAAGGCTTGGGTGACGGAGGCGATGACACCAATCTCGCCGCTGCCATCGGCATAACACCAGCGTTTGGACACTTCGCCACTGTAATTGGGGTCGATCGCTTGCAACGGAAAGCGCGCCGCGATGCGTTCGATGATCTCGTGTGCGGACACCACCTCATCCATGCGCCAGCCATTGCTGCAACCCACATCCATGTATTCGATGAAACGCAACACAATGCCGCTATGGCGGAAGTATTCGGCCATCGACAAAATCTCGTGTTCATTCGCCCCCCGCTTGACCACCATGTTGACTTTGAGCGGCGCAAGACCAACGGCCTGCGCCGTGGCGATGCCGTTCAGCACGTTTTCCACCGCCACCTCGCTGTCAC
The DNA here is from genome assembly GCA_036170775.1 of Gallionella sp. Classification (GTDB taxonomy): domain Bacteria; phylum Pseudomonadota; class Gammaproteobacteria; order Burkholderiales; family Gallionellaceae; genus Gallionella. Next base: position 4,729 of record JAVHPV010000361.1, read on the forward strand.
TCATCAGGCGAAAAGTCGGCTGACTCAAACCATCTAGGCTCACCGTGACCCGCGCCAGCCCAGCGTCTTTCAAGGTCTGCGCTTTTTGCGCCAGCAGCACGCCGTTGGTGGTGAGCGCGATCTCGACGGGTTTTCCTGCATCGGTTTGCAGCATGGACAGCTTTTCGATCAAACGCTCAATACCGCGCCGCAGCAGCGGTTCGCCTCCTGTGATACGCAGCTTTTGTACGCCAAGCTCAACAAATATACGCGCCAGATGCTCGATCTCCTCAAAGGTGAGCAATTCGGCGCGCGGTAGAAATTCGTGGCTTTCATGATATATCTCACGCGGCATACAGTAGGGGCAGCGCAAGTTGCAGCGGTCGGTGACGGAGATGCGCAGGTCGCGCAAGGGGCGTTGCAGCGCATCGCGCAATTCACCCAGCGAGGCAGCGGGTAGCGCAAAAGCGGCGTAATCCTTAGGGCGCGCTGCGCTAGCGGCGACCGCAATGGGAATGATGCGCGAAGAATCGTTCATAGTGTATTCACGGGAATTCTAGGCTGCTAAATTTGCAATTTTTGTGCTACGGGTTTTAACCTGAGACGATAATGCGTTCTACCTCAGGCTATGTATCACACTCCTCTGATGCCGTCATCCGCAACCTTAATCAAGGCAATGATAAATGATCCTGAAAGCGACAGCGTCAAGACCCAATAGCAATGTCCGCTTTAATGCTTAGCCCATGACCCTAGAAACGGCAGTTGGCGTTCCGCCCATGCTTCGATACGCGCATAAAACCGCGCTACTCAGCACGAACGGAACGGATCCCATTGGGTGAAACACCGTTCGCCCTGAGTAGCACGCGTAGCGGGCGTATCGAAGGGGTCTTCATTGTCAAACTGACTGTTTTTAGGATGAATGACTTTAAATGATAATTTTTGCGGTGGGCAGGTTCATCTGTTGAGTGGTGCGCAGGGCTTGATCCACATTCGCCAAACAGTCTACGAATGTTGCGCTCGCATCAAGTAAAATGCCGCCTCCCCATTTTTGCCCCACACCCATGGCCATCAAAGCAACCGTTTTCAAAGCCAATCTGCAAATCGCCAATATGG
>JAVHPV010000362.1:0-5818 GCA_036170775.1 Gallionella sp.
GAAATCGGCTGCAAATCCGCCCGGACGGTACATATTCCGCCGCTTTTTTGGTCAACAGAACGACTATTGACCTGCAAAATCGGCAAAATCTGTCCTCGCCCAGCCGAATTTTGCGAGCTGCCGCTAAGCGGCTTGCCTGCTTGACCCGTTTCGTTTTGATTCTTCAAGTCCGACAGGCTGCTAGGGCGATTACCCCTTTAATTCATCGCGCGATGAATCGCGCTCCTACAACCCCACCTCACGCCCAAGGAAACACTTATTTATTCGTCATCTCCGTCTTTCGACAGGCTCAAGATAAACTGGTGTTCAGCCAGGCGGAGACCCAGTGCCTTGATATAAAAGGATTTCCGCCTGCGCGGGATAACCAGCGACTTGCCAGCTTGCTGGCTTAGTCGAATGGCGAGTGGTTTCATCAATGACAAAACCGAATAAATCAGTACATCCTTAGGTCTCCCTTTTTTGTATCGGGAGATGTCTTCTATTCGAGAGATTGCACGATGCGTGGGTGACGTAGAGTCACCTCGGCAAGTTGGCATGAACCGACTCCTTACCCTAATAAAAAATAGGTAAATTTTTAACCTAATGAAAAATAATAATAAAATTTTTTAAAATTAGCCTAAAGTTTTCTAAAGTCGTGCCGATAACTGAAACCAAGAGTGACTGCTTGACCCCTTGCAAACAGTTGCTCTGTGTTAGTCCCCTCCGCGCCACCACCCCTTGGTGCGGAGGTTTTATTTCGTTTTGTAGGCGAAATTCCTACACGCTTGTCATCCAATTACTTACACAAAATACGGCGTTCTTCTGATTTTTTTCCATCCCCGTCTCTAGCAGAATGCGGTCGTGGCAAAACGTTCAGCAAGGCAATCTCGAACAAGGCTGAACGGATGACATCAATAATTTTGATTCGTGTAATGAGGTTAGTCCGATCAAAAGATCACTGACCATAGCTAACAAGGGGGCTATATGAACACCATGCAATTACAAGAGGGTATCCGCGACATCAACCTAACTTATCTCATGCTGGCGCAGCAAATGATTAAGGAAGATCGGGCCGCCGCAATTTTTCGTTTGGGCATTAGCCAAGACTTAGTGGATATGATTGCCGACTTCTCGCCTGCGCAAATCGTCAAAATGGCAGCTTCAAACATGTTGCTATGCCGCTTCCGCTTTGATGAAAACGTACTGCTGAATATGGTCACGGGCTACAGTAAAGATCGCATGATGGGGCAGGCGCACGCTGCGATTCTAATGTCCGATCAAGCTGTAGAAGAAATGGCTTAAGGGAGTTCTGTTGTGGTGAAGAAAACCGTGGTAGGTGAAGCGCAGCAAGTGAAAATCGCGATTGATTTGATCGAAATGGGCGCGCGCTTGCAACTGCTACAAGAAGAGACCTCGCTCAGTCGTGAGCGGTTGCTCAAGCTGTACAAAGAAATCAAAGGCGAGTCGCCATCTAAAGGGATGCTGCCTTATTCCACCGAATGGTTTATGAGTTGGCAGCCCAATATCCATGCGTCGTTGTTCATGGATATTTATACCTTTCTGATCAAAAATGCAGGTATTGACGGCGTGCAGGCGTTAATCACGGCATATCGTTTATATCTCGATCAAGTGCAAAGCCTTGAAGGTGGCGAACCTGTATTAAGTATCACTCGCGCTTGGTTTTTGCTGCGTTTTTTCAAGGCAGAGATGTTGCAATTAGTCGCTTGCACCGAGTGTGGCGGTCGTTTTGTGTCGCACACCGATGATCTGCATAACCATTACGTGTGCGGTATTTGTCATCCGCCCGCTCGTGCGGGGAAAACCAAAGCGGCCAAACAAGCCGTGGATGCAGGAGAAAAAGTGGCGACTGAATAACATCGCGGCGGTGAAACTATCCCTATTCACACGCCGCACTCAAGAATTCCTGCCTCGTGCCGTTAAGCTCAAGGGAAGAGCAAAATTTTCGAACCGCCAAACCTGCTAGAGGTGAATTGTTCTAGAATGCGTGCGGTCAATGAAGGTGTTGCCAAAATCAAAGTGATTCCCCTGTAAACAACTGTTTGGGAATCCATAACAGGGAGTGTAAGCATGCTGGTCATCATCGGATATGTGATAGTGCTGGGGTCGGTATTCGGCGGATACGCGCTAGCGGGTGGTCATCTGGGTGGGCTATGGCAGCCGATTGAAGTGCTGATGATTGCGGGGGGCGCATTTGGCGCGTTCGCTGTCGGCAACACCATGAAAGCCGTCAAAGCTACGCTGAAGGGTTTGCCTGGCGTGTTCAAGGGGGCGAAATACAGCAAAGAAACCTATATGGAGTTGATGGCACTGATGTACGAGTTGCTCGGCAAAGTGCGCAAAGAAGGCCTCATGTCCATTGAGGGCGATGTCGAAAAGCCCGACGAAAGCCCCATTTTTTCCAAGTATCCCAAGATTGTTTCAGATCACCACGTCATCGAATTCATTACGGATTACCTGCGCATTATGGTGAGCGGTAATTTGAACGCGATGGAAATCGAAAATTTGATGGACATCGAAATTGAAACACATCATCACGAAGCACTCGTGCCCTCACATTGCATTGCCAAGCTAGGGGACGGGATGCCCGCCTTCGGTATTGTGGCTGCGGTGATGGGGGTGGTACACACCATGGAGTCGGTCGGGATGCCGCCTGCCGAGCTGGGTATCTTGATTGCTCATGCGCTGGTGGGGACGTTCTTGGGGATTTTGTTAGCGTATGGTTTCGTGGGGCCTCTAGCTGGAACGTTGGAGCAAAAGGCCGAAGAGAGCACCAAAATGTTCCAAACGGTGCGTGTTACCTTATTGGCCAACTTGAATGGTTATGCGCCCGCGATGGCTGTTGAATTTGGGCGCAAAGTGCTTAACTCGACAGAACGCCCCACTTTCGCCGAGCTGGAAGAGCATGTTAAACAAAAACGCTAATTCCCCAGCCCAATCTACGTATTGACTGAGCATCGTGCGACTCAACAAAGTAATGAGCTATGGCAGAAGATAAAAATAAACGTCCGATTGTAATCAAGCGCATTAAGAAGGTTGCTGCGGGCGCGCATGGCGGCGCATGGAAAATTGCCTATGCCGACTTTGTGACGGCGATGATGGCGTTCTTCCTGTTGATGTGGCTGCTGGGTTCAACCGCCAAAGGGGATTTGGAAGGGATCGCTGAGTATTTCAAAACGCCGCTTAAAGTTGCCCTGATGGGGGGCACAGGAAGTGGCGATAGCTCCAGCATCATCAAGGGCGGCGGGCAAGATTTGACGCGCCGCGAGGGGCAAGTTAAAAAAGGCGATGTGGCAGAAACCAAAAAAGTCATCGACATCAAAGCGGCACAGGCTGAATTTGAACGCACCGAAAAAATCAAAGAAAAGCAAAAACTCAAAGAACTCAAAGAGAGTATCGAAAAGGCCATTGAGAACAACATCAAGCTGCAAAAATTCAAGAGCCAGATTCTGCTCGACCTCACCACCGAAGGACTGCGCATCCAAATTGTCGATGAGCAAAATCGTCCCATGTTCCAAAGTGGGCGCGCACAGCTTGAGCCTTATACCAAAGACATCCTGCATGAGATAGGCAAAACGCTCAACGATGTACCTAACAAAATCAGTATTTCAGGGCACACCGATGCTGCGCTGTATGGTTCGGGCGACCGTGGTTACAGCAACTGGGAGCTATCCGCAGATCGTGCCAATGCCTCACGACGCGAGCTGATACTGGGTGGTTTGGCGGATGAAAAAATCGTGCGCGTGGTGGGCTTGTCTTCGGCGGTGTTATTCAATAAAGATGAACCGCTCAGCCCAATCAATCGGCGCATTAGTCTCATTGTGATGAACAAAAAAGCTGAAGAAGCGGCCAAGCACGATGGGGGTGAAGTGAAAGTGGATGCTGAAGCGGGCGATGAAACTATTGCTGATACCATCAAAGATAATGTTGAAGCTATGCCAGCCGCTACGCCCACCCCAGCGCACTAATCACGATCACCGCTGTTGGGTAAACCATTTCCCGAACCATTGTCACGCTGCTACGCAAGCCCTCTCCTGTGTTTTTCTCACCAGAGGTAGCTTGGGTTAGCGGGGGCATCGCGTAACCCGACACCCCTCAAAGCCAGCCGAATTTGTTGGCTTACCTCGTCGGGTTACGCTGCGCTAACCCGACCTACCAATATCCTCTCGTAGGTCAGGTTTTAACCTGACTTTTGTCGGGCTGAAGCCTGCCCTACAGACTGAGTCGAATGGCGTGGTGTCATCCATGACAAAACCGAATAAATCAGTACATCCCTAGGTTAAACCGGACTCCCAAGACCTCAGCATTTTTTCGATTCTTTCGTCCACCTCAGAAACGCACCTACGCGCCTGTAGGAATTTCGCCTACAAATCACGCTAACCCTCGAATTGATGGGTTTTATTCGTGTTATTCCCCTAAAGAAAATCGAATCTGTGCCGTTACAGTTCAATACCGAAAAGTTTTGCGCGCGGTATTTTCAGAAGAGGACTAAAAATGAATAAATGGTGGAGTGCGCTGTCACTTAAAAACAAAATTCAGTTACCGGTACAACTCATCTTGTTAATTGTGATGGTAGGCACACAGCGCATGGTATTGGATAAATACCAACAGGGCGCGCTGGATGGGGCACGTAAAGAAGCCTTGGTGTCCGCCGATGGGGTGCTTAACGGACTGAACATGTTGATGCTCAATGGCATCATCAGCCAAGAAGATCAGCGTGCGCTGTACATCAAAAAAATGGGCATGTCGGACAAAGTGCTGGAGTTGCGCGTGATGCGTAACAAACCGGTGCAAGACCAGTTCGGCCCAGGGATGCCCTCGGAACAACCTACTGATGCGCTCGATAAAGCCGCTTTGCAAAGCGCGCAGGTGCAAACCTATGTGCATGGCGAAGCGGGCAAACAAAGTCTGCGTGTGGTGGTGCCTTTTATTGCCCACAAAGAATTTCGCGGCACTAACTGCTTGATGTGCCACATGGTTCCTGAAGGTACGGTGAATGGTGCCGCAAGCATTACCCTCGATTTGAAAGAAGAATTTGCCGCGATACAAAAAGCCAACTATTGGCTGTGGGGTGCGCAATTCGTTTTGCAATTATTTTTGTACTTTGTCATCGGCTGGTTAATTAGCTTTATGACCCGTCCTGCGCGTGAGTTGCAATTGGCGATGCAGGCCATGAAAAGCAGTGGGGATCTTTCCCAGCGTGTGACGGTAAAAAGTCGTGACGAAATCGGACAAACTTCACAAGCCTTTAATGACTTGGCACAAAGCTTCCAAGTGATTGTTAGCCAAGTAGAAGGGCAGGCAGAACAAGTCAACAGCACCGCGCATCGCCTGACAGAAAATGCGGTAAAAATGGAGCAAGGCTCACAACAGCAAAACGATGCGGCGGCCACAGCGTCCAGCGCGGTGGGGCAGGTGAGTGTCGGCATCAGCAACGTGGCAGAGAGTGCAAATCAAGTTGCAAAGCTATCCGAAGACAGCGCAGAGCGGGCGCAACAGGGGCAGCGCAGTCTGAATGAAATGATGGATGAACTACTGCAGGTGGAAACCTCCGTCAAAGAAATTGCCAGTGCGGTCAGCGCGTTCGTCAGCAACACCCAAAGCATTACCAATATGACGCAGCAAGTGCGTGACATTGCCGAGCAAACCAACCTGCTTGCCTTGAATGCGGCCATTGAAGCGGCGCGGGCGGGGGAGCAGGGGCGCGGCTTTGCCGTGGTGGCAGACGAAGTGCGCAAGTTGGCCGAAAAATCCGCCAACTCGGCCTCGCAAATTGATGAGGTTACGCAAACCATCAGCGAACAATCGGGGCAAGTCGAAA
>JAVHPV010000363.1:0-1301 GCA_036170775.1 Gallionella sp.
ACTCGAAGTGGTGAACAAGGCCGAGCTAGGCTTTCAACTGTTGACGGGGCAGCAACCACAGCCTAGCCGTGCGCAAACTGTCGCCATTAAAAAACATACTGAATTGAGTGAGCTACTACAGACGCACGTGTGGTCCTGCTTATTGCATCTGCAACAGAATCTGCGCGGCATGTTGCAGCATGAACGGGCTGAATACCTGCATCAAGTACGCATCGCACTCCGTCGTTTACGGGTGGTGTTGCATTTGGCGCAACAGCTTAAGGATGATGATGTGCTACAGAGTTTGCGCATGCAATTGGCGCGCTTGGGGAACATTCTGGGAAAAGTGCGTGAATGGGAAGTTTTTATCGCCACGACACTCCATCCTTTAAGTGAGCGAATGCCGCAACATAGCGGCTTACAGGCATTGTTAGCGCATAGCGTGCAGCAGTGTGATGCGTCCTATGCAGGGCTGCAAAGTGATGCCTTTGGACGCGAAATGCAGCGCGTGATGTTGCGTGTAGCAATCTGGATGAAGGGGGAGTATTGGCTGGCGGTTAATGCTTGCGCGCCTGATCGAAAGGCCTACGCAAAAAAATCCCTCAACAAACTGGCGCGTCGCTTGCTCAAAGCCAAACACCTAACTCAGCTCAATGCCGAACAATTACATGGCTTGCGCAAGTTGGCAAAACGCCTACGTTACAGCATGGAATTTTTGCTCAAGCCCAAGCGTTGCATCGCCTATTTCAGAGAGCTGAGTAACGTGCAAGAAGTGCTGGGAAAGATCAACGATGTCGCCGTAGCGCATCGTCTGTTAGAGGAATTGGCCGCACAAAAAATTGACCCTCATGCGCTTGATTTAGCTCAAGGCTGGATGGCGCGTGATTTGCGGCAGCATTACACGCAATTGCCTAAAAATAGGCGCAAGCTGCGCAAACAGTCGACTCCTTGGTAGCTCGATTTTCGCAAACCTCGTTGTGCTTGGCATTCCCCCCCCTCATCCTCTTTAGTCAGGGAGGGCGAAAAACCTGTAGGAGCTCGATTTATCGAGCGATTGCGGCTGCTATCGCTCGACACCCAAAGGGCGCAAGAACCTCTTCAAGGTAAATCGAGCTCCTACAAACCCAATGCTGTGCATTTAGCCGTGCGTGGTGTACCCGCAAGGGAGGCTTAGCTCGGATGAGTGTAGGCGTTATCCGACAATACGACGGGCGAGCCGAGCGAACGGAATAAATCAGCCCTTCTTGGCAGATTATTGGGATTTATCAAATAAGCCGCTTCCCCCACGATTGAGTTTGGGCGCATAATTCTTGGCAAACAAA
>JAVHPV010000364.1:0-4228 GCA_036170775.1 Gallionella sp.
TTAGCTCTAAACGTAGATGTAGCAATAAGCCTTGAGCGGCATCCTCGACCAGATCCAGCACGTGCTCAAAGCCGTCCGCTCCACCATAGTACGGGTCAGGAACTTCACGTGCTGTGTGATGCTGCGCATAGTCGAGGAATAATCCTAAATGACAGCGCGCAGCGGGCGGCATCAGGCGTTGCAGAATAGCCAAGTTGGCATAATCCATAGACAGCAGATAATCGTAGCGGGCAAAATCTGCCACCGTCACCTGTCGCCCACGCAAGCCACTCATATCGTAACCACGCTGACGTGCGGCGCACTGCGCACGGGCATCGGGTGTGTCACCAACATGATAATCGTGCGTACCCGCTGAATCTATTTCAACAAGATGCGCTAACCCTGCGGCTGCAACATAATGACGAAACACTGCTTCTGCTGTGGGAGAACGGCAGATATTACCCATGCAAACAAACAAGATTCTTTTCTTCATGGTGCGGACAGTGGGTGGGAAAATGAGGTGAAGCTGGCCGATAAGCCGGGTTCTGTCGTGGACAGTCATTCCTCTAGGCGTTTCGTTACCTGACGCTCAAGCAACCTACCCGCAAGCGACGCGAGCCGCGCCAAAGCTTGCCTATTTGGTCTTGCTCCAGATGGGGTTTACCCTGCCACGGATGTTGCCACCCGCGCGGTGAGCTCTTACCTCGCCGTTTCACCCTTACCGATTTACTTCCCCACTCATCGCAGTGGTTTTCGCCCTTGCTCTTCTGGAGTGACTTTGCCTCCCTTGCGGTTGGCCAAGTCAGTAAATCGGCGGTTTGTTTTCTGTGGCACTTTCCATCGCCTCACGGCGTCCGGTCGTTAACCGGCATCTTGCTCTGTGGAGCCCGGACTTTCCTCTCCGCCCTTGCGGACGCAGCGACTGTCTAGCCAGCTTCGGCGCGGAGTCTATCACGACATGGAAAATTCACGCGGCAGAATAAAAGTCTTTTTTCTAAGCAGAGATTAGCTATTTTTGAGTTGCATACTGATCCCCAATGTCTTCCATTGTTTAACCTCTTCCAGCAAGGCGGTTTCAGTCAGGGGATTTTGTTTGAGCCAATCGCTAGGCAGGGTGAGATAGAACTTTGTGCCGCTAAAGTGGCATTGCAAATCAGGAATGGAACTATCGCGGCGACGGCGATAGAGCAATACCGCGAGGCGCAAGCTCATCACTAACGCGTGATCTTCATTAGATTTGAGTACGTCACGTAATTTTTCCAAACCACCACGATGAGCAAGCGCCAACATGCTGAGGCGGGCTTGTTCCTTTCTAGAAAAACCAGGCATATCCGCATTCGCCAAGATGTAAGCACTATGTTTGTGATAGCCACTATGCGCCACACTAATGCCGATTTCATGCAGCTTGGCTGTCCATTCCAGCATTTGTAGGGCGGTTTCGCTGGCCTCGCCTTGGAGAAATTGCTGCGCCAGATTGACCGCCAATTGGCTTACGCGCTCCGCTTGATTGGCTGACACGTGATAACGCTGGACGAATTGCTGCGTTGTCACGTCGCGCATATCGTTATCGTGAAAACGCCCCCACAAATCATATAAAACACCCTCGCGCAAAGCACTCAACGCAGGGGTCATGTGGGCAATTTCAAGTTCACAGAACGCCGCATACATAATGGCAAACCCGCCAGGTAAAGCAGGCAAACGATCTGGGCGTAAACCTTGCAAGGACAACTTTTGCACATCGCCCATTTTAAGCAGATAGGCGCGCAATTTATCTAGCCCATCCCGATTGATACCGCTGGCACTATAACCATTCAATTCGAGAATCTCAGCGATCACCTTCGCCGTTCCCGACGAGCCTAGTGCAACTTTCCATTGCCCCTTGTAAGCGGTGGCGATACTTTGCAATTCATTGCGTGCCGCCAATTCGGCATTGCGCATTGCTGCTTTGGTGATCTTGCCGTCGGGAAAATAGCGCGCACTAAAGCTCACGCAGCCCATGTACAGGCTCTCCAACTTGAGCGGAGTCAAACCATTACCAATAATGAACTCCGTAGAGCCACCGCCGATGTCCATGACCAAACGATTATCTTTGGCAGGAGGCAAACCATGCGCCACGCCCAGATAGATGAGACGCGCTTCTTCGCGTCCTGCAATCACATCAATGGGAAAACCCAGCACTTGCTCGGCTTGAGGAAGAAAGTCAGCGGCATTTTTAGCAACACGCAAGGAGTTTGTACCCACCGCACGCACGGCTTCGGGCGGCAAGCCGCGCAAACGCTCCGCAAATTTGGCCAGTGCTGCCAGTGCACGTTGTTGCGCCGCAACATCTAAATAACCATCGTCGGAAAGTCCTGCGGCGAGGCGGACAGGCTCGCGCAACCCATCCAGCATATAGAGCTGCGCGCCTTCGACGCGCGCAATCTGTAAGCGAAAGCTATTCGAGCCTAAATCAATTGCCGCGAGGATGGGTTGTTGTTGCACTATTGCTGTATCTCACGTTCTATTTCATCCACCGTGATATGACGCACGTCACGCCCTTTGACCATATAGATGACATATTCGGAAATGTTCTTGGCATGGTCGCCAATACGCTCAATTGCCTTGGCGACAAACAAAATCTCTAGCGATGTCGAGATAGTGCGCGGATCTTCCATCATAAAAGTGATGAGGTAGCGCATGATGGCGCGAAATTCGTCATCTACCTGATCATCCTGACGAACTACTTGTGCCGCCATCATCACGTCTAAACGGGCGAAAGCATCCAACGATTTGCGCAGCATATCCACCGCAATATCGGCGGCATGTTTAATCTCTTGGTAGCGCGGCAGATTCAGCATATTGCGCTGGGTAAGCAGTTTCGCCATACGTGCGATTTTCTCTGCTTCGTCACCAATGCGTTCCAAGTCCGTAATGGTTTTAACCACCGTCATCACGAGGCGCAAATCACTGGCAGTTGGTTGGCGACGCGCAATCACTTGACTACACGACTCGTCAATCTTGACCTCCATGGCATTCACCCGATGATCGTCTTCAACGACACGATTCATCAAAGCCACATCGCTATTTACTAAGGATTCAACGGCACTTTTGATTTGGCTTTCTACCAATCCGCCCATTTGCAACACGCTAGCGCGAATGGCCTCAAGATCAGCATCAAATTGTCGAGAAGTATGGTCGTTGCTAGACATAAAGATTCCTTAATAGGTTTGGACTGCTCAGAATAGAAGATGAATATGACACGGGCATGACAGCGGCCATTTAAGCCGTCATCGTTTTTACACCTTCGGGCGTTCCCAACAGCAACACATCTGCGCCACGGCGCGCGAACAGACCATTGGTGACCACGCCGGACAAATGGTTCAATGCGGTTTCTAATTCGACAGGATTAAGGATTTGCAAATTATGCACATCCAAAATGATATTGCCGTTGTCGGTGGTAAACCCTTCACGCAATTTTGGCTGCCCACCGAGCTTAACCAACTCTCGTGCGATATAACTACGCGCCATCGGAATCACTTCAACAGGCAGCGGAAATTTACCCAACACATCGACCAACTTACTCGCATCGCACAAGCAAATAAATTTTTTGCTGGCTGCGGCTACAATTTTTTCACGTGTCAAAGCACCGCCTCCGCCCTTGAGCATGTGCATGTGACGGGTAATCTCATCCGCGCCATCCACATACACAGGCAACTCACCCGCATCATTCAGCGAGAGCACTTCAATGCCGTGTCCTTGCAAACGCTTGGCGGAAGCCTCTGAACTCGCCACCGCGCCTTGTATCTTGCCTTTAATTTTAGCCAATTCATCAATAAAGAAATTGGCCGTTGACCCCGTGCCCACCCCCACAATACAGTCGGCGGGAACATATTGGATCGCCGCTTGTGCGACTGCGCGTTTCAAATCATCTTGACTCAACATGTTATTTTTCCTTTTTCAGTATTATTGATTTTCATCGCCGTGATTATTGCAGGATTACTACTTTTCTGGAACAAGCAAAGTGCCATGATGAAAAGTTTATTTCATCCGCCAGTGGTAAGATTCAGGGCAAACAGGCTTAACCAACGGGAGGAGTAGTCATGCAAGTCCGCACAGTCAGCACCACACCCTTTAACGACCAAAAACCTGGCACTTCGGGACTGCGCAAGCGCGTCCCCACCTTCAAGCAACCGAACTACCTGGAAAATTTTACCCAGGCCATCTTCAACAGCATTGCCCCTCCGCAAGGTGCAACACTGGTGTTAGGCGG
>JAVHPV010000364.1:4328-5762 GCA_036170775.1 Gallionella sp.
GCCATCCGCGCACTACTCGCCAGCGGCTTCCGCATCAAATTCGATGCCATGCACGCCGTCACTGGACCTTACGCCCAAGAGATTTTTGTGCAGCGTTTAGGAGCAAGTGCGGAGAGCGTCATCAATGCCGTACCCTTGACCGACTTCGGCAATGGGCATCCAGACCCCAACCTTACTTATGCGCATGAATTGGTGGCGATTGTGTATGGTGAGGACGCGCCTGACTTTGGCGCAGCCTCCGATGGCGATGGTGATCGCAACATGATTTTAGGCAAACGCTTCTTTGTGAATCCTTCCGACAGCTTGGCCATTTTGTGTGCCAACGCACAACTCGTACCCGGTTACCAACAGGGGCTGGCGGGCATTGCGCGTTCCATGCCCACGAGTGCTGCGGCAGATCGCGTCGCTACGGCCTTAAATATCCCCTGCTACGAAACTCCCACAGGCTGGAAATTTTTTGGCAACCTAATGGATGCAGGCAAAGTCACGCTATGTGGAGAAGAAAGTTTTGGCACAGGCTCTAACCATGTGCGCGAAAAAGACGGCTTGTGGGCGGTGCTGTTCTGGCTAAATATCGTTGCGGCACGCAAACAATCGGTTGAGGACATCGTCACCGCACACTGGGCGCGTTTTGGCCGTAACTTCTATTCTCGCCACGATTACGAAGCCATTCCCAGCGAGGCAGCTAATGGCGTAATGAAGCTGCTTAAAGACAGCTTTGCCAGCTTACCGGGCAAGCAGTTTGGCAATTACACCGTGGATTTTTGCGATGACTTCAGCTACACCGATCCTGTGGATAGCAGCGTAAGTACGGGGCAAGGCATACGCATTATCTTTACCGATGGTTCACGCATTGTGTTCCGCCTCTCCGGTACGGGCACAGAGGGCGCGACCTTGCGCATCTATCTGGAAGCCTACGAACCCGACCCGGCTAAACATCACCTTGATGCCCAACACGCGTTGGCTGAGATGATAGAAATTGCCGCGCAGGTTTCGGAATTGCGTCAGCGCACGGGCAGAGAGCAACCCACCGTCATTACTTGATAGTCCATCATCAAAAATAGCTGCGGATAATCCACGGATGTTACCCGCCTAAATCTTTTGAGCCATTGTTAAGGATCACTTTATGAGCAACCAACAAATCATTCAAACTCCCGATGCGCCCGCTGCCATTGGCACTTATTCGCAGGCCGTGAAAGTCGGCGATACGATTTACCTATCTGGGCAAATTGGCTTAGATCCAAACACCATGCAGATGGTGGATGGCATCGAAGCACAGGTGCATCGCGTGTTTCAGAATCTACGTGCAGTCACCAGTGCAGCGGGGGGCAGTATGAATGACGTGGTCAAACTGAACATTTTCCTCATCGACCTCGGTCACTTCGCCAAGGTCAATGAAATCATGGCGACCTACTTTCATCAGCCTTATCCAGC
>JAVHPV010000365.1:0-1284 GCA_036170775.1 Gallionella sp.
GGATCCGCTAAATCTGACTTATTGAGTATCTTCAAACAGGGGCGTTGGCGATGCTGGCGTAACTCGCGGATCATCGGATTGCAACTGGCTTCGGGCGCGCGTGCGTCCAGCACCTCAATCACCACGTCAATAAACTCCATCGTCTCGGAAGCTTTCTTGCGTGCTGAGGTCATGTGACCCGGAAACCACTGTATAGACATGAGATAAAACTGGCTGATGGAATGAGCGCGGATTCTAACCGTTGCTTAGCGCGAAGTCATGGCGTGCGCGTAAACTTGGTTGACGCGGCACTCGCCATCGCACCACAATCCGCCCCCTTAACCACCCGCTGCGCTGATTGATTGGCGCGTACTTGGGAGCATCTCATGCCGCTATCGGCTGCTTTTATTTCTGTGATTTTGATCTGGACGACCACCCCGTTGGCGATTCAGTGGAGTGCGCTGGGCGCGGGTTTCAGCTTTGCCGTGCTGGCGCGCATGAGCATCGGTGTTGCAGTGTGCCTATGTTTACTCGCGCTGTTGCGCATCCGCCCACCTTTGCATGGCAGAGCCATACACAGCTATCTTGCCAGCGGCTTGAGCATGTTCGGCACCATGGTGTTGGTGTATTGGTGTGCGCAATATGTCAGCTCAGGCATGATCGCGGTGCTGTTTGGTTTATCGCCGATGATCACTAGCTTCGGTGCTGCGGTGTGGCTAAAGGAAGAGTCGCTTACCGCGCAGAAGCTGGCGGGCATGTCGCTGGGCGTGCTGGGTTTACTGCTGGTGTTTCAAGGCGGTTTGAGCTTGGGTGAGGGTGCGGCGATGGGCTTTGTTGCGCTATTTGCTGCGGTGGTGATGCAGGCTCTCGGTTTGGTGTGGATCAAAAAAGTCGGTGATGATAGTCCGCCCCTCGCCACTACATGCGGCTCACTCAGCGTGGCATTGCCCTTGTTTTTCTTGGCGTGGTGGTGGTTCGATGGCACTTGGCCAGAGACTCTGCCGCTGCGCGCCGCGAGTGCCATTCTCTATCTTGGCGTGGTCGGTTCGGTATTGGGATTCTTGCTTTACTACTACATGATTAAACACATGGAAACGGGGCGCGTCGCGTTGATCAATCTCATCACTCCTGTCACCGCGCTGCTGCTGGGACACACCCTTAACCATGAACCTGTGTCGCTTAACGTTTGGCTAGGCGCGCTGTGCATCATCCTCGGCCTATCGTTGCATCGCTGGGGCATGCTGTGGCTAAGTTGGGTGGTGCGTAGAAAAGCGGCTTAAGCTGTTCGTTGGAGTCGCAACACTG
>JAVHPV010000366.1:0-1284 GCA_036170775.1 Gallionella sp.
TGCGCATCACCGACGACCGTGGTCAGATTCAGTGGCTGTATGAATCAGCGGACATCATCAACTATCTGCAAGGACGCTTTGCTCCGGCAGCCTGAACAAGCGCCCCAATCTGACCCCATACCCTATCCATCGCACTTGCCTTTTGAATCTGTTGCATCGCAAGGAATCTTCCATGAAAACAGCTTCCATCCCGTCACTCCGCGTCGCGCCCGCCCTGCGCGCTGCTGCCGAAAGTGTCTTGCAGGAAGGGGAAACGCTCTCCAGTTTCGTCGAACAGTCTTTACGCGCCCACATCACACGCCGCCAGACACAACAGGAATTTATCGCCCGTGGCCTGGCTTCCCGTGACGAGGCACGCCTGACGGGTGAATACTATTCTGCCGAAGCGATGCTGCAAGAACTGGATGAACTGCTGACCCGCAAGAGCGCATAAGTGAGCTATCAGGTTCGCTACACCCGCGCGGCAAAAGAGGATTTAAAACGTCTTTTTGCCTTTCTCGTCGCGCACGATCCAGCGGCAGCGCTTCAAGCGCGTCAGACTATCGCTGCCAGTATCGAAACATTGCGCCAGTTTCCTTTCACCTGCCGCAAAGCCAACCCGGAAAACGCCTTCCTGCGCGAAATGGTCATTTCCTTTGCTTCAGCCGGATACGTTGCCCTGTTGGAAATCGAAGATCATCAGATCGTTACCATACTAGCCGTGCGGCATCACAGGGAGGACGATTACCATTAACTGAGTGATTTTGCCGCTTGACATACCATATATAATATATAAATAATGCGCCATGTGGGAAATCGAAGAACATCGCCGAGTAGATAAACAACTTGCTGCTGCACCCATTGAAATATTGAAACGCTACGAAAAGTGGAAAGACATCGCGCGCCTGTCTGGGCCAATGGGATTGCGTGCCATCACGGGCTTTCACGACGAAGCCTTGTCGGGTGAATGGAATGAACATCGCTCTTCACGTTTGGGCTTGCAATGGCGAGTGATCTATCGTGTATCTGCCAACGTACTATTGATTCAAATCGTACAAGTCACCGCCCACGATTATCGGAGGCCATAAAATGAAAGAATATAGTCCAGCAAAGCAGCGCATTGAAGTCACCGTCGGCGAATCCGTGCGTATTTTGCGCGAACTTCAGGAATTCAGCCAAAGCCAACTCTCTGCGCTGACCGGCATCCCGCAAGCGGCCATTTCCGCCATCGAAAATGGCCGCGTCAATCTTGGTGTCGAAAGAGCAAAGGTATTGGCACGCGCACTGCGCTGCCACCCCGCAGTG
>JAVHPV010000367.1:0-1277 GCA_036170775.1 Gallionella sp.
GAAGATGCTAACTTAAGCGGTGCTTGCCCATGTCAAACGTACTGCACTTCCACCACTTCATACTCACGCACGCCGCCAGGTGCTTGCACTTCAGCAATATCGCCTTCCATCTTGCCGATGAGTGCGCGCGCAATCGGTGAGCTAATCGAAATTTTGCGATGTTTGATGTCCGCTTCGTCATCCCCCACAATTTGGTAAGTCATCACTTCGGCACTATTAACATCTTCCATAATCACCGTTGCACCAAACACGATGCGCCCGCCCGCATTCAGCGTCCTGGGATCTATCACCTGTGCTCGGCCTAACTTACTTTCCAGCTCAACGATGCGCCCTTCGATAAACGACTGGCGTTCTTTAGCGGACTCGTACTCAGCATTTTCCGACAAATCACCTTGTGCGCGCGCTTCGGAAATAGCGTTAATCACCCAAGGACGTTCTACCGTCTTTAAGTTATGTAATTCTTTACGCAACAACTCTGCGCCGACTAACGTCAATGGGACTTTACTCATACGGGACCTTCTTTAGACGATTCGTTGATGTTGCGTTTGCAGGTCATACACTTGCAACGCAGTGAGGTGATGCATACCAATACAAGCAGCGCGTGCGCCGGACAGCGTGGTGTAATACGTCACGCGGCCTTGCAACGCCGCATGGCGTATGGAGTAGGAATCACGCATGACCGACGGTTTGCTATCAACCGTATTGACGATGAGATTCACCTCGCCGTTCTTGATCATGTCCACGATGTGCGGACGACCTTCTTGCACCTTGTTCACCACGGTCACGTCAACACCCGCCGCCGCAATAACAGCCGCCGTGCCACGCGTGGCCAAAATGGTAAACCCTAATTCCTTCAATGAACGCGCCACTTCCACCGTACCCGCCTTATCGGCTTCACGCACGCTGATGAACACCTTGCCACTCTTCGGCAATTTTACACTGGCGCCCAGTTGCGATTTAACGAAGGCCTCCGCAAAGGTCTCGCCCACGCCCATCACTTCGCCCGTGGATTTCATCTCGGGGCCTAGGATGGTGTCCACGCCGGGGAATTTAATAAAGGGGAATACTGCCTCTTTGACCGAGTAATACGGGGCAATCACTTCCTTGGTCACGCCCTGCGAAGCCAAAGATTGCCCAGCCATACAACGAGCGGCAATCTTCGCCAAGGGCACGCCTGTAGCTTTGGAGACAAACGGCACAGTACGCGAAGCACGTGGATTTACTTCCAGCACATACACTGTCTCACCTTGGATGGCGAACTGCACGTTCATCAGACC
>JAVHPV010000368.1:0-5692 GCA_036170775.1 Gallionella sp.
CGTGCGTGTTCAGTACGGGTGCGCAGATATTTATCAAAGACCATGCAGATGTTGCGGATCAACATACGGCCTTTAGGGGTCACGGTGATACTTTGTTCAGACATTTCCAGCAAGCCTTCTGTTTGGTAGTCACGCAACTCGGCCATTTCTGTGGCGAAATACTGGTCGAAGTCGATGAGATAGGAAATGTTGAACGACTCTTTGGAGATTTCAAAATGACACATCAAGGCTTGGATGATGGCACGTCGCACCAAATCATCTGCGTTCAACTCTAAGCCGCGCATGATGGGCAATTGGTCACGATCCAGCGCGTCGTAATAGTTTTCCAGATCACGATAATTTTGGCTATAGGTTGGGCCAATTTTGCCGATTGCACTGACCCCCAACGCCACCAAGTCACAATCCGAATGGGTGGAATAGCCTTGGAAGTTGCGATGTAAACGACCTTGACGTTGCGCAATGGCGAGTTCGTCTTCAGGTTTGGCAAAGTGATCCATACCAATGTACACATAGCCTGCGCCTGTTAACTTGCGCCCCGTCATAGCAAGAATATCGAGCTTGACTTGTGGCTCAGGTAAATCATCTTCGTGGATGCGGCGTTGCGGCTTGAAGATGGTCGGCATGTGCGCATAGTTATAAATCGAGAGGCGATCAGGATTCGCCGCAATGATGCGATCCAAGGTGCGCTCGAAGCCCACTAAAGTTTGTTTAGGCAGGCCATAGATTAAGTCGATGCTCACCGATTTGAAGCCATTGGCGCGTGCCGCAGCAATCACCCGTAGCGTCTCTTCTTCACTTTGAATGCGGTTAACGGCTTTCTGCACGTCATCATCAAAATCTTGCACGCCCACGCTGATGCGATTAAAGCCCGCTTGCCCCAACATGGCGATAGTTTCATCAGTCACTTTGCGCGGATCAATTTCGATGGAGTATTCACCGTCGTCCACTAACTTAAAGTTTTGACGTATCGCCGCCATCACTGCACGCATCTCGTCATCGCTCAAAAAGGTCGGGGTACCACCGCCAAAATGCAGCTGTTCCACCACCTGCCCAGCCCCTAACAGCTTGGCTTGCATCCCCATTTCTTGGATGAGGTAACGTACATATTCAGCCGATTTGCTGCGGTCTTTGGTAATGACTTTGTTGCACGCACAGTAAAAGCACAAGGTGTTGCAAAATGGAATATGGATATACAGCGACAACGCACGACTGACCCCGCCGATGGCTCGCTTGGCAACCCAATCACTGTAGGTTTCAGCATTGAAGGCTTCGACGAAACGGTCGGCAGTCGGATAAGAGGTGTAACGAGGGCCATTTTTATCTAAACGCTGGATCAGCTCTAGATCGATGACCAATTGATTGGCTGCGTTATTCATAGGGATAGACCCGTTACAAAAATTAAGGAGGCGCATCTTGCCAGAAGGCCTGTTGACGCAGTTTGATATAAGTCAAAAAGCATGGCATATTCAGCCCCGTAGCCATTTATTCCGTGAAAGCCTCCCGTTGCAACATATCGCCTCTTTTTCCCGTCGCAAAACCGCCTGCTCCAATTGCAATTTGGCTGAACTGTGCTTGCCCGTCGATTTTGATACGCGAGAATTACAACGACTGGATGAGCTTAATTTAAGCAAGTGCACCTTTGCTAAAGGTGAGCCATTGTTTCGCAGCGGCTCACCTTTCAAATCACTGTATGCCATCCACAATGGCTCGTTCAAAACCACCGTGCCGCATGAAGAAGGACACGAGCAGGTCACGGGATTTTTTATGATGGGTGAAATTATCGGCATGGATGCCATCAGCACAGAAAAACACACCTGCGATGCTGTGGCGATGGAAGACAGTGAAGTATGTGAGCTGCCGTTCAATCGCTTAGAGGCTCTCAGCCATGAACTGCCTAGCTTGCAACGCAATTTGTACAAAATTATGAGCCGCGAGATTGTGCGCGACCAAGGCATCATGTTGCTGCTGGGTTCGATGCGCGCCGAGCAACGCCTAGCCGCCTTCCTGCTCAATCTGTCGCAACGTTATGCGGCGCGAGGGTATTCCTTAACCGCCTTCCAGTTACGTATGTCTCGTGAAGACTTAGGTAGTTATCTAGGCTTGAAGCTGGAGACCGTCAGCCGTGCGTTTTCTCACCTGCATGAGAGCGGTTTAATCAAAGTTCAAAACCGCGCTATCGAAATACTCGACTTAGCCGCACTGAAAGCAACACTCACTCGCCCCTAAAGCTCGTTTGACAGTCACTCCGCTTGAGCGGATTATTCGCCACCTATTTTTTAGCAGGAGTTATTCATGGAAGAACAGTCGGTCAGTACAGCAGAAATCGCACGCGGCAAACATTTACATTCGGTTTTGCTGTTTGACTTCATTGTCATTCACATTTTTATCTTCTTGCTGGCTTTGAGCATGATTAAAAGTAGCATTATTCCAATGATTTTGATGCCCATCATTTCCATCATATCTTTAACTTACGTGATTTTTAAGGGCACTCGCACAAGCGCAACAGAGCCTTCGCATTTTGTGCGCTGCCACATGTTACTTGCAGCAAAACGCGCCAAGCTTTTCTTGGGTTTATTTGTTGTCACGGGGTCTTTCACCGCTTTCATTTTATTGGGGGGTGCGCAATTCGGCATGAGCAAAATCACCAGCTACGCACTGGCGGGGGGCATCGGTCAACTGCCCTTTATGGTAGCTTTGTTGGTTTTGGTAGTCTTGGAATTTGACGCTGAGCATCAATGTTCAGATGGCAAAATACCGCCTGCGGGTTTGGCGTTAGTCCCTAATACAACTCAAGGTTAAGCAACTATGGATAAGAAAATAATTTTAGCTACCATTGCTTTAGTTGCCGTGGTCATTGCTGCGCTACTCATGGCACCCGATAATTCGACCAGCACCCCAGATACATTGCCGTGGAATATCAGCCACCCCACGCCAGAAAGCACTCGCGTGTTCGGCATCACGCTAGGCAAAACCACGCTAGATGAAGTCACCGAGTTGTTTAAACATGAAACCGAAGCAGAAATCAGTTTATTTAAACCCACCACAGCAGAAATGTCGGTTGAGGTCTTCTATGAAGAAGTGAATTTCAATGGCCTGAAGGCGAAGATGGTATTTACCGTTGCCGTACCAAAGGATGAAATTCAAGGGATGTTTCAGCGTGGTTTACGCATGAACAGTGGCGGCGATGGCAAACATATCACGCTTGCCGCAGACGACCTTGCTCGGGTGCGCCGCCTGCCTATCCATAACCTGACCTATCTGCCCAACGTCCGCCTAGAAGAAGCCATTATCCTCAAACGTTTTGGTATCCCTAGCGAAAAAATCAAGGAAAAATCTGGCGAGCTTACACACTGGTTATACCCAAATCATGGCTTGGATATTGCCGTCAGCCCCAAGGAAAAACCTGTGCTGCAATACCTCTCACCACAAGATTTCGCGCTGTTGCGTACGCCACTCTTAGCCAACGGTGAAGTCGTAAAGTAACGCGTCAGTCGGTCACTCTTTCGGCGCAGCGGGCGATTCGCTCTGCTGCGCTTTTTGTTTCGGGCTGCTGCGGAGCATGGCATCTTCGTCGTCATCCAACAAAATACGGCTCGCATTGCCTTCCATATCTTCGTACTGCCCATGTTTGACCGCCCAGATCAACACGGCAACGAACACCAACCCAAAAAATGTCATGCCGGGGATAAGACTGTAAATAACTTCCATATTTTTAATCCTTAAATAAGTTGCGTATCCGCGCTGCATTGCCTATCACCAGCAAGGAGCTAATCGGCATGGTCAACGCCGCCATTAACGGCGTGACATGACCCAGTATGGCAAGTGGCACCATGATGCTGTTATATACGAACGACAGCCCAATGTTTTGCTTAATCGTACGCAGGGTACGGCGCGACAACAAGGTCGCCAAGCGCACTTTATCCAGCTCGTTTTGCATGAGCACGATGTCGGCACTCTCGACCGATACATCAGTGCCCGATCCCAATGCAATCCCCACGTCGGCACGAATCAAGGCGGGCGCATCATTCACTCCATCACCCACCATGGCTACACATTCACCGCGTTGTTGTAATTGTTGAATGACCCGATCCTTGTCTTGCGGCAGCACTTCGGCAATCACTTCCATGCCGCCTAACTGTTGCGCCACGGCTTCGGCCACCGCACGACGATCCCCGCTCAACAAAGTCATGCCTATGCCCGACGCACGCAAGGTGTCAATCAAACCTTGCGCATCGGCACGTAAGGTATCCGCTAATACCAGCACGGCCACATGCTGCCCTGCCAACGCCATATGCACACAGCTTTTAGCTTGCGCCTCCAAGGCGGCAACTGGCTGCTGTAAACTGGCTAATATCTCCACGTGATGCTGTAGCAACCATCCTGCCGTGCCGATCAACACCGTTTGCCCTTGCAGCTTGGCGACCACGCCCGCACCTGCTGCGGCATGAAAGCCATCAACCGCCGAGTTACGATAGCCTAACTCGCGCTGTTCGGCGGCACGCACAATGGCTTGCGCCACGCTGTGCTCGGAGTATCTCTCCACCCCAGCGGCAATTGCCAATAGCTGGTTTTCGTCTTGCCCTTCCGCCAACAGTAACTGCTCTAAGCACATTTTTCCCTCAGTCAAGGTGCCCGTTTTATCGAATACGAAGTGTGTGACTTTGGATAAGGTTTCCAGCACCACGCCATTTTTCACCAAGATGCCGTGTTTTGCGCCTAGACCAGAAGCCACCGCGATAGACATCGGAGTGGCCATGCCCAGCGCGCATGGGCACGTAATAATCAACACCGAGGTGGCTGCCATCAGCGCGAACTCAAAATTATCCGACCAGATTACAAAGGTCAGAGTGGCGAGCAGTAGCGTAGCCAATACAAACCACGGCACGATGCGATCGGCCACGCGCTGAATCGGTGCTTTGGAAGTCTGCGCCTCTTCCACGAGGCGGATAATTTTCGCCAACATGGAGTCTTGCGCCACCGCCTGCACTACCACCACCAGCGCACCGCTACCATTCAAGGTTCCAGCCGCGACGTGATCGCCGACGTGTTTTTTGACGGGCAAGGATTCACCGCTCAACATCGACTCGTCCACCGACGACTGGCCTTCACAGACCACCCCATCCATCGGAATTTTACTACCCGGTTTCACAATGACGTGATCCCCCAGTAACACCGCACGCACTGAAATTATCTTTTCCACCCCATCACGCAGCACCGTGGCCACGCGCGGTTGCATATCCATCAACCGATTGGTGGCTGCCACCGCTTGATGGCGGAACATACCCTCCAAATAACGACCGATTAAAATCACAAAAGTCAGGTTGGTCACAGTATCAAAATACACTGCCCCCACCCCGCTGAGGGTGACATAGAGCGAATACACATAGGTAACCGATAGGCCGATGGCAATCGGCAAGTCCATCGTCAGATGTCCATGCCGCAGCCCACCCCACGCACCTTTATAGAATGGATAGCCCGCATACAACAACGTGGGGGTTGCCAAAGCACAGGCCATCCAATGGAAAAAACCAACGAATCCGCCGCGATCTGCGCCGCTATACAACGCGATGGCAATCAGGTTTAGATTCATCATGGCGAAGCCCGCAAAGAACAAGCGGAACAGCAAGGCGCGATTGTGTTTTTTCATCGCCCCTTCGGCAGTTTCGGGATCGTAAGGCACGGCTGAATAGCC
>JAVHPV010000369.1:0-1264 GCA_036170775.1 Gallionella sp.
CTTTCTGCCGCAGCGCAACAGTTATTAGGAAAAAAATGAATAAACCTGCGATTAGCTTTGAGTTCTTTCCGCCACAAACCAACGAAGGCGCGGAAAAACTCACCCTGGTGCGCCAACAATTGGCCACTCTCAACCCTGAATTTTTTTCGGTCACCTTCGGTGCGGGCGGTTCTACCCAAGAACGCACCCTAGACACCATCCTGCATATCAAAGCGGAAGGTCATCAGGCTGCACCGCATCTGTCTTGCGTAGGTTCCACACGTGACAACATTCGCACCCTGTTGCATACCTACCAAAATGTGGGCATCAAGCGTATCGTCGCCCTGCGCGGTGACCTGCCGTCCGGCATGGCGAGCATCGGCGAATTCCAATATGCCAACGAACTCGTATCGTTTATCCGCGCGGAAACGGGCGAACACTTCCACATCGAAGTGGCGGCTTATCCTGAATTCCATCCCCAGGCAAAATCAGCGCATGACGATTTGCTCAATTTCAAACGAAAAGTGGCTGCGGGAGCAGACTCGGCAATCACGCAGTATTTTTACAATGCAGACGCTTATTTCCGTTTTGTCGATGAAGCACGCAAACTCGGTGTCACCGCGCCCATCGTGCCCGGCATCATGCCCATCATGCGCTTTTCGCAATTGGCACGTTTCTCGGATATGTGTGGCGCGGAGATTCCGCGCTGGATGCGCAAAACGATGGAGGGCTACGGCGACGACGTGGAATCGGTGCAAGCGTTCGGGCGTGACGTAGTTACGCAACTATGCGAAAAACTCATCGCTGGCGGCGTACCCGCACTGCATTTCTATACGCTCAACCAAGCAAACACTTCCATCGAGATATTGCATCAACTCGGCTATCGCGCGTAAAACACCATGAAAACACCTGAACTGTTACTACCCGCTGGCACATTAGAAAAAATGCGCACCGCCTTCGCCTTTGGTGCGGATGCCGTGTATGCCGGGCAGCCGCGCTACAGCTTGCGCGCGCGCAACAACGAATTCACCATGGAAGGCTTGCGCACGGGCATCAGCGAAGCACGCGTGCTGGGGAAAAAACTGTTCGTGGCCAGCAACCTCATGCCGCATAACGCCAAGGTAAAAACTTACATGGCCGACATGGCATCGGTCATCGAGTTACAGCCCGACGCGCTCATCATGGCCGACCCTGGCCTCATCGCGATGGTGCGCGAACGCTGGCCTGAAGTGCCGATTCATTTGTCGGTGCAAGCCAATACGGTGAACTATGCGGCGGTGAAATT
>JAVHPV010000370.1:0-1262 GCA_036170775.1 Gallionella sp.
CATTTGCCTGTACGGGTGATTATGACTTGGTGTGTCACGGTCATAGCCATACCGCGCATGTTGATAAGCAAGTTAACGTCAAAGGCAGAGAGTGCTGGCTGGTTAATCCTGGTTCGGTGGCGGGTATTGATGCCCCTGGCGTAAAAGCTGTGCCGACTTGGGTACTGGGTGACTTGTCCAGTATGTCTTTTGAAATACGTCAACTAGCGGGGGCTTAATGAACGCTTCTATTGCAACCGACCAAATTATCCTCCGCCGTGACGAGTGAAATTAGCAATCCTTACGAATTGTTGAGGAAGCCACTTTCATAGCCCGCTGTTAATGCTGTTAACTTAACCGTTCGTAGTGAGCTTGTCGAACCACTCGCTTTGCTGTCTAAGCCCTTCGACGAGTTCAGAACGAACGGAATTTTCTTTAAAGTGATCAGCATCGAGTCCGCCCCCATCTGTTGAAAGTGGGCAGATATTCAATATCGTTTGGAGTGAGGGTTATAATTTCACCGTCCATAACGGATCAAAAAGGAGATAGACCATGCAACACCTACAGCCCAAAGAAGCATTTGATTTTCTGCAAGCTAATCCAGAAGCGGTATTCATTGATGTGCGCAGTGAAATGGAATACATGTTCGTCGGCCATCCACGTGGCTCGATTCATATTCCTTGGGTGGATAGCCCTGATTGGGATATCAACCCGATGTTTGTTGCACAGGTGCGCAAAGCGGCGAGTGTCAATCGTCCAGTGGTGTTGATTTGCCGCTCGGGGCGGAGGTCTTCTGATGCGGGCGAGGCACTGGAAAAAGCTGGCTTGCAAGATGTGTACAACGTCGAACACGGTTTTGAAGGTGACTTGGATGATACTCATCATCGCAATTCGCACAATGGCTGGCGTTTCGATGGCTTGCCTTGGGCACAGACCTAATCACACTTTGCGTCTCGGTACAGTATGGGGGCACAGTACTCACGCTATGAATGCTATTCCCCATTTCACGCCTGTTAGACACAAGCTGGTTTCAAACACGTTGTTTGAACGCTATGGCGCACTCGTGCCACTGCAACTCGCAGATAGCGAATTGCAACTTGGCGGCAAACCTGCGCAACTTAGCGAGGGCTCTCCTTTATTAAAGGTGGGCTCTATAAATTCAAAATGCTAAGCGAGACAAGGCGCGAGTAAAAAATTGCGACGACGCATATATCTGATATGTTAGGAGCAATTTTTTATTAGCAACGCAGTATCGCGACGAAGTTTGGATTTATAGAGGTTTC
>JAVHPV010000371.1:0-1256 GCA_036170775.1 Gallionella sp.
GCCGCGATAATGCCCGCGCGGTCAGGACAGGAGATGGTCAGGGTGTAGTGGTGGGTCATGCGGTTATACCTTCGTTTTTTGCTTTTGCACTTCTCAAAAGATCGCCCAAGTTTGATCCGTCTTCAGAAATCCAGTGATCAGCATTTTGGTTTTGTCCCGCAATGACCGATGCGGCGGCAGAAGCAGAAGAAAAAAACTGATCTTGACTAAACTCGTAACCTTTTTTACTTTGTTTAAGAATGCCGGACTCAATGATTTCGCGGCGTTTGGCGGCATAGCTTGCCCCGTGTATTTCAAAATGTTGTTTAGGTTCAATGACAGCTTCACTGCCAGCCTTGACTACAACACCTGAATCGCTCAATTCCAATGTAGCTTTGATATTTCCAGCTCCATGGAATCGGAAGCGCATCCCTCTTGGCAAGGAGGAATATAGTCCTGCGCGCTTTCCACTACGCTTGTTGGAGATTTCTTGTTGCGCCTCCTCTTGAATTTCCGCCTCCGCCTCTTCTTGGCGGTCATCATCAAATTGCCAGAAGCCAAGGAGCGGTAGCATCAGCAAAATTTCTCGCAGAAAGTTTTCCGCAGAGGCATATTCTTCCTCACTGAGTGCTGGAGGTGTTGGTTGATTCTCGTTGTCAAGTTCTGCCAAGCCAGCACTCTTGGCAAGAGAAACCAGTTTGGATTCTAAAAATTGGACATGAGCCTTGTTTAGTCGTCCGCCTTCAGCGGTAAAAAATACCGCTTTTTTCCAAAAAGATTTACGGCGTGCATGATCGCTGAGACGGTCTCCCAACGGATCACCTTCGCCTATGTATAGTTTTTTTCCTCCAGATAATAAATAAACCCCTGGCTGTTGGTATTCTCTGCGCCCCTTTACCTCACCCAATAATTCGCGCGGAAATACAACGGCCTTACCCGGCCAGTCATCTCTGGATACTACGCGAACACCTTCTGGATCACCTGACGGAACAAAAATCTTGATTGAAAATGGGCGCATCGTAGCTCCATAGAGGTTCGTTAGAAGTGCGGGAGCATAATCAACTATTCACGCATGTGCCAGCAAACAAACCTCGGTCAGCCGTTTGCCGAGGCTGGCGACACAGCATTAAGCGGCTTTCTCAAACGGCACTTCCCATCCTGGAAATACCAGCACTGCGGGGTGGCAGCGCAGTGCGCGTGCCAATACCTTTGCTCTTTCGACACCATGCTGTTCGCCAACAAGGCGATGACAAAACAACGGGTCAGCAACGAGGACG
>JAVHPV010000372.1:0-5565 GCA_036170775.1 Gallionella sp.
ATGCGCACCAGCAGTCGTGATACTCAGCAAGCGATGGGCGACATCACGCAGGTCATTGAAGAAAGCGTTTCCGCACACAAGGTGGTCAAGCTATTTGGCGGACAAACTTATGAGAGCCAACGCTTTAACGAGCAAGCCAATTGGGTGCGTCGTCATGCCATGAAACAAGCCTCCGCAGCTGCTGCCAATGTGCCCATCGTGCAAATGGTGGCGGCATTGGCATTGGCATTGGTGGTCTATCTCGCCACTTTGCAATCCCATGCGGACGAAGTCACGGTGGGTGGCTTCGTGTCGTTCATCATGGCGATGCTGATGCTTACCGCGCCGTTAAAACGTTTGACTGGGGTGAGCGAATATTTGCAGCGTGGACTGGCGGCGGCGGAGAGCGTTTTTGCGTTGCTGGATACGGCCAGCGAGATTGATACAGGGCCTCAAGTGATCGGTCGGGTGCGCGGCGAGTTACATTTTGATGCGGTGAGTTTTGCCTACGCAGTCGATGCGCGTCCTGCCTTGCAAAATATCCAATTGGCCATTCGAGCGGGCGAAAACATTGCGCTGGTCGGGGCCTCTGGCAGTGGTAAAACCACCTTGGCGAATTTGGTGCCACGTTTTTACAGCCCTACGACAGGGCGCATTTGGTTGGATGGACAAGACTTGCATCAGCTCACGCTGGCGAGTTTGCGCGCCAACATTGCGCTGGTCAGTCAAGAGGTGGTGCTGTTTAACGATACCCTAGCTGCCAACATTGCCTACGGACAGATGCGCGAGGTGAGTGATGCCGAAATCATCGCCGCTGCCACCGCTGCGCACGCTATGGAATTTATCCGCGAATGGCCCGCAGGATTGCAGACTGTGGTCGGCGAACGAGGGGTAAAACTATCAGGGGGACAACGCCAGCGCATCGCCATTGCGCGTGCCATCCTTAAGGATGCTCCCATCCTCATTTTGGATGAGGCGACTTCGGCATTGGATAGCGAATCCGAGCGTTATGTACAGGCCGCTTTGGAAACGCTGATGCAAGGGCGTACTACCTTGGTCATTGCGCATCGGCTCTCTACCATCGAAAAAGCGGATCGGATTGTGGTCATGCAAAAAGGTGAAATCGTCGAAATTGGTTCGCACGTGGAGTTGCTCGAAAAAAACGGTGTATATGCGCAACTCTACCGCATCCAATTTAGCGGGGGCGAAACCAATGCTAAAATGACCGACGTAGCAAGTTGACAGCAACACGCCATCCCGCTAAATTCCATACCCTAACATTTTAGTCAACCATCGTCATAGCATTTTTATTAAGGAGAACACCATGGCAGTTTTAGTCGGCAAAGCAGCACCGGATTTCAATGCGGTCGCAGTAATGGGCAACAATGAAATGAATGAAACATTTAATTTGAAGAAACACATCAGCGGCAAATATGCGGTGATTTTCTTTTACCCATTAGATTTTACGTTTGTGTGCCCCTCTGAACTGATTGCTTTTAACCATCGTTTAGATGAATTCAAAAAGCGTAATGTGGAAGTCATGGGCGTGTCTATCGACTCGCAATTTACCCATTTGGCATGGAAAAACACCCCCGTAGAAAAAGGCGGTATCGGTCAAGTGCAATATCCATTGATTGCCGATGTGAAGCACGAAATTTGCAAAGCCTATGACGTTGAATTTGACGCGGCAGGGGTGGCATTCCGTGGCTCATTCCTAATTGACCGTGCCGGCGTGGTGCGCCATCAAGTCGTCAACGATTTACCTTTGGGACGCAACATTGACGAGATGATTCGTATGGTGGACGCGCTGCAATTTACCGAAGAACACGGTGAAGTTTGTCCCGCAGGTTGGAACAAGGGCAAAGCAGGTATGAATGCTTCTCCAGAAGGGGTTGCCAAGTATCTGGCTAACCACGCCAGCGAACTGTAATTCCAGTTTTTTGCTGTTTGCAAAAGCCACCCTTGCGGTGGCTTTTTTGTTGGCTCGTGGTGGGCGATGACTGCTAGAATCGCACCCTATTCGTTCAGTCTGTGCTAGCCATGCTGATCTGGTTCGTCATCCTCTATTTACTGCTTTCCGTAGGCATCGGCGTGTACGCTTCGAGGCGTGTACATAACGCACGCGATTTTGTGGTGGCGGGGCGTAATTTGCCGTTGCCGATTGTCACCGCAACCGTATTTGCCACGTGGTTTGGTGCGGAAACGGTGTTGGGTATTTCGGCAACTTTCGTCAAAGAGGGTTTGAGTGGTGTGGTGGCTGACCCTTTCGGTGCCGGTATGTGTCTGATTATCGCGGGGCTGTTTTTTGCACAACGACTGTATCGCCTCAATTTGCTCACTATCGGCGATTACTATCGTATGCGCTATAACCGCACGATAGAGTTAATCATGACGGTGTGCATCATGATTTCTTATCTCGGTTGGGTATCAGCGCAAGTGACTGCGCTGGGTCTGGTATTCAATTTGGTGAGTGACGGCGCAATCAATCAGGCTACGGGGATGTGCATCGGCACGGCCATCGTGCTGGCTTACACCATGGTGGGCGGGATGTGGTCGGTGGCGTTACTGGATTTTGTGCAGATGACCGTCATCATGGCGGCGATGCTACTGATTGCGCTGGTGGTGGGGCGTGAAGCAGGGGGTTTCCCACATGTACTGGAACACCTGCAAGCATCGGGTAAATTGCAATTCTTCCCCACAGGTGGCTATGAAACATGGTTGCCTTTTATCGGGGCGGCGGTGACCATGATGCTGGGTTCGATTCCGCAACAAGATGTATTCCAACGCATCACCTCTGCCAAGAATGAACGCACGGCGGTACGCGGTGCGGTGGCGGGCGGCATGTTGTATTTTGCCTTTGCCTTCGTGCCGATGTTTTTAGCTTTTTCGGCATTTTTGATCGACCCCAAACTGTTTGGTGATTTGCTTCAGAGCGACTCACAAATGGTATTGCCGACCTT
Organism: Gallionella sp.; assembly: GCA_036170775.1. Classification (GTDB taxonomy): domain Bacteria; phylum Pseudomonadota; class Gammaproteobacteria; order Burkholderiales; family Gallionellaceae; genus Gallionella. The sequence goes on from JAVHPV010000372.1 coordinate 2,940, forward strand.
GATTTTGCAGCACACTCCGTTGGTCGCACAGATACTCTTTTTCGGCGCGCTACTCTCCGCGATTATGAGTACCGCTTCGGCCACTTTACTAGCACCCTCAGTGATGTTTACAGAGAACATTCTCAAGCATTTTGCACTGCGCCATATGAGTAACCAAGAGATGTTGCGCACCATGCGCATCATCATTTTGAGTTTTGGCGGACTGGTATTGTGGTTTGCGCTGCATTCCGAAGCGAGCATCTTCAAAATGGTTGAAAACGCTTACAAAATCACCTTGGTCGCGGCATTTGTGCCACTTGCTTTTGGCCTGTATTGGCAGCGCGCCAACACGCAAGGCGCGCTGCTGTCGATTGCGCTGGGATTGTCGAGTTGGCTGTTGATGGAAAGCGTTGCCCCAGAGGGTATTTGGCCGCCGCAATTGGTGGGGCTATTGATGAGCTTGCTGGGAATGCTGGTGGGATCATGGCTACCTAACCGCATCCCCGCGCAACAGCATTAGCGGATGTCATCATCCTGTCATAAATTATTCATACCCTTGCAATCTCATCAACACCCACCGAGATAAGGATTAGGAATGCAAGCCAAAATTTTGATTGTCGAAGACGAACCCGCCATACAAGAACTGCTGGTATTTAATGTCATGCAAGCGGGATTCCAAGCCTTGCGTGCGGAAGATGCCGAAACCGCTTGGCAGCAAATCCGACAAAACTCCCCTGATCTGATTTTGCTCGATTGGATGTTGCCAAATACCAGCGGGATTGTATTAGCCAAACAACTGCGTAGCGAAGCACGCACTTGTGACATTCCCATCATTATGCTCACCGCACGTGGCGATGAACGTGACAAAATCATGGGGCTGGAATCGGGCGCAGATGACTACATCACGAAACCCTTTTCGCCGCGTGAACTGATGGCGCGGATTCGTGCGGTGTTGCGCCGCCATATTCCCGTGATGCCCGAAGAGACCGTTGCTATCGGCGGGATGGAGCTATCCCCGACGGCGCATCGTGTCTATGCCAACGGCAGGAGTCTGGAGCTCGGGCCAACTGAATTCCGCTTGTTGCAATTCTTTATGACGCATCCAGAACGTGTGTACAGTCGCACCCAGTTGCTTGACCAAGTGTGGGGTACGCAGGTGTTTGTGGAAGAGCGCACCGTGGATGTCCACATACGTCGTTTGCGTGCGGCATTAGAACCGATGAAATTGGATCAATTGATCCAAACCGTGCGCGGAAGCGGTTATCGTTTTTCTGTATAAAAATTAACAGGGAGTGCTGTTTTGCAGGGGTTTTGGTTCAGAGCGAGCTTGCCGATTTTCTACAGTGCCTTCGCAGCACTGTTGTTGTGGGGCGTGTTTTCCGCCACCAGCGCATTGCTGTTCATGCTGGTCGTACTACTCCTCATCATGCTGTATCGCGCCCGCCAACTCTACAAATTGGGCGTATGGCTGAGTGACGCGCGCCTCGAAACCATCCCCGAAGCTGATGGTTTATGGGACGAGGTATTTGGGCGGCTCTACAAAATGGTCAAACGCCACAAACAGGTTAAGCAAGAATTGGCGGATGAGTTACAGCATATTGAGCAAGCCACCGCTGCCTTGCCCGAAGGTGTGGTGATTTTGAATGCGGTCAATCGTATTCAATGGTGCAATCCTTTAGCTGCCCAGCATTTAGGGCTCAATGCGCAAAGTGATATTCAACAAGACATCACTTATCTGTTACGTCAGCCAGAATTTATCGACTACCTACATGCAGGTGATTTCACTCAGCCATTAGTGATGACTCCCGCGCGACACGATGACATTCGCCTGTCCATCAAATTGATTCCGTATGCGGGCGACAAACGGCTACTCATCAGTCGGGACATCACGCAAATGGAACGCATTGAAACAATGCGGCGTGATTTTGTGGCCAATGTGTCGCACGAATTACGCACCCCACTGACCGTAGTCAATGGCTTTGTTGAAAATTTACAAGACATGCCAGATCTAACCCATACGCAGATTAGTCACGCCCTACATTTGATGTCAGAGCAAACTCGACGCATGGAAAGCCTCGTTGCAGATTTGTTAACGCTGTCGCGCTTGGAAAATGAACAAAGCCCGTTACATGAAGAACCAATGGACATTCAGCGACTGTTGGACGAGGTCTATCGTGATGGTCAATTATTGAGCGCGGGCAAGCATGTGTTACGTGTGGAACAAAGCAGCAGTCGTGGGGTATTGGGCAATCGTGATGAATTGCGCAGTGCCTTTACCAACCTAGTGAGCAATGCCATTCGCTATACCCCACAAGGAGGAGAGATTGTATTGCGTTGGTATGAACGCGCAGGGCAAGGAGTATTTGCCGTGCAGGACAGTGGTATCGGCATCGCAGCCCAACATTTACCGCGTTTAACGGAAAGGTTCTATCGTGTTGATCGCAGTCGTTCGCGTGAGACTGGCGGAACGGGATTGGGCTTAGCGATTGTGAAACACATTGCGATACGTCATCAGGCAAAACTTGAAGTGCTCAGCGAGGAAGGTAAGGGCAGCACATTTTCGTTGGTGTTTCCCAGCAAACGTCTTGCGGCAAAGTGCAACTAAAACTCACGCCATTGAATCCGTAGCGGTGTCACCCAATGCAGC
>JAVHPV010000373.1:0-1252 GCA_036170775.1 Gallionella sp.
ACTTTCTGCGGTCACTCAGTTTGTCTGCCCATTTACGATACATTCTTGATAAGCAAACGCAGCGCGCATATGTTTGCGTAGCAGTTCATCCGTAATCGGTTTTGTGAGCAATTTATCGGCGATGCCTTGATTCACGGCAGCGTTAAATTTTGCCATGTCGTTACGTTGCGTCGCCAACAAAATGCGTACACAGTGCGGATGCAATTGCTGAATAGTTTGCAGTAGTGACAGCGCATCTATCAGCGGGGCGTGATGATCAACCAGTACCACCTGTACCGCATGTAGCGTCATCATTTCCAATGCGGCGGCAGGTCGCGTAGCGGTCAGGAGGTGGTAGTAATCGCTGCGCAACGAGGCTTTGATTTCTCTCAGGGTATCGTCATCTTCCTCAACGATGAGCAAAGTGCGTTTAGTCTGCGTCTCATTATTTCCCAGTGCTAAACTTTTACCACTACGCAGCAACGCGGAAAATTCTCGTGCGGGCAGTGGCTTGCTGAAGTAATAGCCTTGCAGCTCATCGCAATCATTCGCGCGTAAGAAAGCCAGTTGTGCCTCGGTTTCTACTCCTTCCGCAACCACGCCCAGACTCATGCGATGCGCCAAGCCGATGATGGCGGAAGTAATCTCAATAGCATCATTATCAGTCACCACCTTCTGCACGAATGACTGGTCGATTTTGAGCATATCAATGGGGAAACGGCTCAAATAACCGAAGTTGGAATAGCCAGTGCCAAAATCATCCAGCGATAATTTGATACCGAGTTGTTTCAAGGCTTGCAGCGTGATAACTGCAGTTTCTGGGTCGTGCATCAACATACTCTCGGTGATTTCAACCTCAAGATGATGCGCGGGTACTTTGAATTTTTTCAGTGCCTGTGCGATGAGCTTATCCAGATTGCCATTACGGAATTGTCGTGCCGAAACATTGATCGCCACGACAACTTCGGACAGCCCTTCATCTAGCCACAGACGCAGTTGCATACAGGCTTGCTCAATGACCCAATTGCCAATACTGAGAATTAAGCCCGAACGTTCGGCCAGCGGGATAAACTCAGCGGGCGGTATCAGTGCACCATCCTCTTTTTGCCAGCGTATCAATGCTTCAGCGGCGCAAATGCGTCCTGTATGCAAATCCACTTGGGGTTGGTAATGCAACACCAAACGACGCTCAAAAATGGCATGGCGCAAAGCATTTTCCAACACCAACTTACTTTGCGCATCGGCATTCAACGCACGGGTATAGAAAGAAAAT
>JAVHPV010000374.1:0-5546 GCA_036170775.1 Gallionella sp.
ATTAAATAACTTTAACCAACTGAATTATATGTGTAATTATACATTATCTTGTGACGGATCAGTGTACTGCTGATGGCTATAAGTCCGACAGGCTGCTAGGAAATAAAAAACCCGCCAAAGCTTATAGCCATGCGGGTAAGTGGTGCTTTTTGAGAATGCTTGGGAATCTTAAATGGCGGAGAGGGAGGGATTCGAACCCTCGGTACGGGAATACCGTACGCCTGATTTCGAGTCAGGTACATTCGACCACTCTGCCACCTCTCCGATATGCAGCTGTTGATTGCGGCGCGCATTCTATCAGCAACCGATGAATTAGGGCAGAATGTTGCCATGCGAAATTCATCACGATGTATTTTTGTCCTTCTGCTCAGCAGCAACTTATTGCTGGCTTCCTGCATGAAGCCTTTGCCCGATTGGCAAGCTGGCAAACTGGTGGTCATCGTACCTATGTCCGAGCAAGGCGCAGAAGCTGAGTTTGAACGCGAATTGGTGCGACTGTTTGCCGATTCGATCCATAGTCGCGTTGAATTTTTGCCCAAACCTTCAGAGCTTATCGGGTTGGCACTCCACGAACATCGTGCGCATTTTGCAGCCGCTTCATTACGCAGTGAATTGCCCAACGCCGACTGGCAATTCGGGCCGAGCTATCAAACAGTGCGTGAGTTGTTGGTCTGCAATCGAGATGCCACTTTACCCAAATCCATTACGCACACGGATGGCTTACGCATCGTGGTGTTGGCTGCCTCCGCACAGGAAAAGGCTTTATTGCGCGAATTACCCAACGCACCCTCGCTGCATTGGCAAACGCAACGCAAAACCACCACCAAAACATTATTTGAAGCGGTTTCTGCGGGTGAGCAGGACTGTGTGGTTGCCAATGAATTGCAATTTGCCAACGCACGTAATTTCCACGGCAATTTACAAGCCGCTTTCTCATTAGGTGAACCGTCCAAACTGGCGTGGCAATTGAGTAAAGATGCCGACCCCGCCTTACTTAAGGCGATGTGGTTGTTCTTCAAAAAAATCCAGCAAGACGGCTCACTTAAACAGCTTATTGACCGTTTTTATGGTCACAGTGACCGCCTCAAAGCACTCGATTCCGCCACTTTCATTCAGCGTAGCGCAACCCTGTTGCCACGCTATCGGCGTTTATTTGAGGAAGCAGCCTCGGTGACGGGCTTCGACTGGCAATTATTAGCCGCGCTCGCCTATCAGGAATCACAATGGGATCCGCTCGCAACCTCATTTACCAATGTGCGCGGCATGATGATGTTGACCGAAGCGACGGCAGATTTGATGAAGGTGAAGAACCGCCTCAACCCGCGTGAGAGCATCATGGCGGGGGCTAAGTATTTAGCCATGATTCGAGATCAACTGCCTGCCCGCATCGCTGAACCCAGCCGCACGTGGATGGCCTTGGCCGCCTACAACCAAGGTATTGGACATTTGGAAGACGCGCGGGTATTGACCAAGCGCGCGGGCGGCAACCCAGACAACTGGACTGATGTTAAAAAATGGATGCCACTGATTAGTCAGCCAGAGTATTTTGAAACACTCAAATATGGCTATGCGCGCGGCGGGGAAGCGGTGATTTTGGTGGAAAGCATACGCAGTTACCACGACATGCTGAAACGCTTAGAGCCCACGCCCGCCGATTTAGCCTCTAAGCCTGTGTCTTATAGTCTGCTTGAGCCGATCAAAAAACTATTGCGCAAACGTCACTGATCGTTACGCCGTTTTAATTCAGTTTCAATACGTTCTAAGCGCATCACAATGTCAGCAAGCAGCGCATCGGCGTGATGTTCTTCGTGTTCGACTTTTTTCACATCGCTGCCGATGAAAAACGCCGCCAAATTGGCAGTCAGCAAAGACAACAACACCACACCAAATAAAATCAGCAGCGAGGCAAACATGCGTCCCGCACCCGTTTGCGGTGCAACATCGCCATACCCCACCGTTGCCATCGTCACCCACGCCCACCACATGCCATCCCAAATCGTGCCCATCGCAGGTTCAATACGCGTAATGACGATGCCAGACAAAACCAAGGCCACAAAAGCCACCAGCAGGGTATTGCCTAACTTGTGCTGTGCCAGCAGTTTGCGTGCTGATCTAGACATGCGCAGCAACAAGGCCACCACCAGTAATAAACGGAAGCTGCGCAACAACCCGATCAACTCAGGATGCTGCCAAAACCAAGGGAAACCACCGATGACGATCACCAGATTTATCCAATTACTCAGCAGATAGCTGACTTTGCCTTCAACTTGATTCACCAGCACTACCGTTTCGATAAAGAATGCCAGCCACACTAGCCAATCGGCAATGCGCGCCAGTTCGTGACTGATGCTGCCCGTCTCTTCCAGATACCACTGCACCACAATCCACAGAGCAACAAATACCAGCGGCCACTCAAACCGTTTTGCCCAACGTCGCGCGGAGGGACGCTCACCTTCCGCCACCCCAGCGATGCCGAGCAAATTAACGAATTTCATAGACTGATTTTTTCTAGGCCGCCCATGTAAGGACGCAGCACCTCAGGGATGCGCACGCTGCCATCGGCTTGCTGATAATTTTCTAACACCGCCACCAGCGTACGGCCGACCGCCAGGCCAGAGCCGTTCAGGGTATGCAGCAATTCCGGCTTGCCAGCAGCATTCCTGAAACGCGCTTGCATCCGACGCGCTTGGAAAGCTTCAAAATTAGAGCAGGAAGAAATTTCGCGGTAGGTGTTTTGTGCGGGTAACCACACCTCGATGTCATAGGTGGTGGCAGAAGAAAAACCTATGTCACCCGTACACAAACGCACCACGCGATAGTGCAGCCCGAGCTTTTGCAAAATCGTTTCGGCATGACCGAGCAACTGTTCCAGCGCAGCGTATGAAGTTTCAGGATGCACCATCTGCACCAATTCCACTTTATCGAATTGATGCTGGCGGATCATGCCGCGCGTATCGCGTCCCGCCGAACCCGCCTCGGAACGGAAACACGGCGTATGTGCGACAAACTTCAACGGTAATTTTTCCAGCGCAATAATTTCATCGCGCACCATGTTGGTCACGGGCACTTCTGCAGTGGGGATAAGATAAAAATTCTGCTCGCCGCCCTCGCCCATCTGACGCGGCACACGGAACAAATCCTCCTCAAACTTAGGCAGTTGCCCCGTGCCACGCATCGAGTCCGCATTCACCATGTAAGGCACATACAGCTCGGTGTAGCCATGCTGGTCGGTGTGTGTGTCTAACATGAACTGTGTCAAGGCGCGATGTAAACGTGCCAAACCACCTTTCAATAAAGAGAAACGCGCACCAGAAATTTTGGTAGCGGTGGCGAAATCCAAACCGCCTAAACCTTCGCCCAGCGTCACATGGTCTTGCACCGCAAAATCAAAATGGGGCATCGTGCCAAATTTGCGTATTTCCACGTTGTCCGCCTCGGAAGCTCCCACGGGGACGCTGTCATGCGGCGTATTCGGCAGCCCTGCCAAAAACGCGTCCATCTCTAACAACAACTGCGGCAGCTTGGCTTCGAGTTGTTTCAACTCTTCACCCAACGCCCCCACTTCCGCCATGATTTGCGTGGTGTCCTCACCTTTCGCTTTAGCTTGCCCAATCAACTTAGAAGTCGCATTGCGCTTGGCCTGCAATTCTTGGGTGCGCGTCTGAATCGTCTTGCGCTCACTTTCCAGTTGCTCAAATTTAGCCGTATCCAGCACAAAACCACGCGTCGCCAGGCGCGCCGCCACGGTGGGTAAATCATTACGTAAAGTTTGTATATCTAACATATTTTCCTCAGTTAAACGTCATTGCTATGCCGCAACGACCACGTTCGTCATTATAGTTTTTCTCGCTACTTGCTTGGGCAGTGTTTCACTTGCTCAACCTCGCGGGCAGTCTGCGCAATCTCGGCAATATCTTGCGGATGTGAAGCACGATATTGCGCACGAGCCTCACGTATCCGCGCCAAATGCGCTTGGATATTGCCGGGATTGATCTGCGTACCCCAAATGTCAGTAGGCGCATTCGGCTCGGATGAGAATAGGCGTTGGACAATCAACTTACCCAATGCGGGGGTGTAGTGTGAAGAGTCGCTGTACCAATTCATCAACTGTTGCGGGTTACCCGCTTCAGGCACACCCTCTGTGGAATAAGCGTCATAACCACTGAAATCCCACAAGACTAAGGGTGCACGACTGAACTGCTTGGCGGTTTCTGCATTGATATTGACCAATTGCTGTTTCCACGTTTCCCATTGTGTCCACAAACCTGCCTGTCCCAAGGTTTCCCACTGCCGCGCATGAGACGGGGAAATGAACAACCTCAAGTCAATTTGCTGCTGTTGTGCCAAACGCAGTATGGCGCGTAATTCATCCAAGGACGAACCGCCATTTTTACGCTCGAACGAAAAATCGCAATCGGGATAAGGCAAATACTTTTCCAGCAAATACATGCGCTCATTGTCAATAAATTGCTGGTGGTAATTGCCCAAAAAACGCTTCGGATCATTCGGCGTTCTAAAGCCATCGGCATAACAGCAATCGCCTTCAGCGGGAGTTTTGCGCCGCATCACCGCCAGCGAGTCAGCCAAGGTGCTGACAGACAACATCAGGCTGTAAGGGCGGAATGGACTGTAGTTCTCTTCGACATAATCAGACGGTGGCGCAAACAGCGTGTTGAAAGCAAAAAAATCTAATCCCAGCAAAATGACTTGCGGCTTGCCATGTTCCAGCAAGGCTTGCATCAAGCGGCGCGACTCGGTAATCGGCTGACCAAAAGTTGCCAGATTCAGCACCCGCTTACTCGCAAAGGCCTGATGCGCTTGCCCGATACCAATATCGGTACGTGAAGACCCCAGCAACACAATATCTGCGGGCGCACGTGTCAACGCGACAGTTTTGAACACCCGTTCATTCATCACCAAAATGGCTGATTTTTGCTGCATCAATGCCGCGTGGTCACGATAGATGGCATAAGGATCGACCATCCAATTAAAACCCGCCAATGCCCCCGCCAGTATCAGCACCGCAAGCGTAAAGTGTAGGAAGTATCCGCGCATGATCTAAAACTGAAAATATAGAAAGTCACGCACGCGTGACAAGAAAGACAGTGCCAGCACAAACACCAATCCCACCGCCCAAGCATAGCCTACATTAAAATGCCAACGCAGCCGCGAAGGCTGTAACTCAGCCACTTCCAGCACGGGATTAAAACGACGCATGAGTTGCTGCACGTTGGGCAAGCACCAAACTATCATCAGGCCCAACATAATCAAGATTAAGGCACGGTCAGCGTTCACTTTAGACAGCGGGGTCAGTCCATTCATCGTCACCCCAGCCAACCATTGCGGATGCGATGTGTGGAGATGCCGCCAAGCGGATTCAGAGAGCGACACCCCGTGCATTCCCGACATGCCAGACAACATCGACAGTGCCGAAGAATAGCTCTCAGCACGAAAAAATACCCATGCCACCACCACTACGAAAAACGTTAGACCAATAGAGAACAGCTTAGCAATCATGCCGCCTTCGCCCCAACCCAAGTGTTGCT
>JAVHPV010000375.1:0-5527 GCA_036170775.1 Gallionella sp.
GCATTCAACAAGACACTTTCAGGCACAGCGTGTGCAATATCCATCCCCGCAACCTGATGTGCTACAGGTTCAATTTTCAGGGCTGATTGCCCCTGTGATTCGGCAATAGCCACCCTCAAATCAGCCGCAAAATCATGCGCGGTTTGATAACGCTCACTCGGTTTTTTTGCCAAGCCTTTTTGCAGCACTCGATCCATGCTCGGAACAAGTTTGGGATTAAGTTTGCTCGGGGTGGTAGGAGGTTCGTGGAGTACTTGGTGCATCACTGCCGCAACGTTGCCATTGAATGGCTTAAAACCAGTCAACAACTCGTAAGCCATAATGGCAATCGAAAATAAATCCGCAGTAGCTTCTACGGGAATTCCCAAGAATTGCTCGGGTGACATGTAGTGTGGTGTACCCAACACCTCACCCACTTGGGTCAACTCAGAAGCCTCGATATGCGCGATGCCAAAATCATTGATTTTGATACGCCCATCTTGGTTAATCAGAATGTTGGAGGGCTTGAGGTCACGATGCACTACACCTTGCTCATGCGCATACCCGATACCATCCAAAATCTGCAAAATGATTTGCCCAGCATCGGCAATGTCGTAACGCACTTTTTGCGCGATATAGCTCGCCAAGGTTTTGCCGTTGACCAACTCCATGACGATGTATGCACCCTGCTCAGCTTCGAGGTAGTCGTAAATCTGTACGATGCGCGGATGCACCAAGCGCCCCACCGCTTGCGCCTCATTGCGAAAGCGCTGCAATGCGCCCAGCAACTCAGCCTCGGGTAAAGAAGTTTTGTCGATAGACTTAATCGCCACACCACGTGCGATTGAAGCATCCCAGCCCTTATAAACCATCCCCATACCCCCCGTACCCAATTGACCTTGGATTTCATACTTGCCGATTTTATTGGGGGTTAACATGGTCAAATCTAGCCTTGCTGAACGACTGCGTCAGTCGCTTTGAGCGGTAACCACACGGTGAATTTGGTGCCATAGCCTGGGCGCGATACCACACTAATTTTTCCGCCATGTTCAGCGATGATTTTGTAGGAAATAGACAAGCCTAAACCCGTCCCCTTGCCGATTTCCTTAGTGGTAAAGAACGGATCGAATATCTTGCTTAAAACTTCAGCGGGAATACCACTGCCATCGTCCGCCACATCTACCGCCACTCCCTCACTGTCGATGCGTGTTGTCAGCGTAATCTTGCCTTTACCCTCTGGCAGAGCTTGCGCAGCATTCGTCACCAGATTGAGGAACACTTGATTGATTTGTGAGGGTGAACAAGTGATGTTGGGTATCTCGCCGAATTGCTTATCCACCCGCACCGTCTTCAACAAATGCTTCGCTAACAGCAGCGTACTTTCCAACCCTTCATTAAGATTAAACTGGGTCACCTTGCTGCGATCTAGACGGCTAAAATTTTTCAGATTCGCCACAATATCCGCCACCTGCCCAGTGCCAAACAAGCCATCATTGACCAAACCATTCAACTCTTCAATCACCCCCTCTTGTTTGAGCTGTGCCACCTGTGCGGAAACCAAGCCAAACTGTCGTGACAGTTCTTTGGGATCATTGCCTGCTTGCAACAAGCCCAGTAATTTTTCACAGCCAATCAGTGCCTCACCAATCACAGGCAACTGTTCAGCAACACGCCCCAAACTGTTTTTCACATACGCTAATGGCGTGTTGATTTCATGTGCCACGCCCGCCACCATCTGCCCGAGCGAAGACATTTTTTCTGACTGGATGAGTTGTGCCTCCGATTCTTTCAAGTGTTTCAGGGCTGCGGACAGTTCAACGGTGCGCTGCTCTACGCGCTGCTCCAGACGTTGATTGGCGGCTCTCAGTTTCAGCCCTAAATATCCGAGCAACAGCAGCAAAGCACCCGAGTAATACACCAGATAAATCCGATAGCGTTCTTTTTCTTGGAAGGCAAATTCCATCTCATTGTTATACGCTAAGCGCATACTCATTAAGCGCGCCCCCGCCGTCAGTCCTTCCAGTTCATTATTCAAATTTTGCGCCAAGCTGGGATGGTCAAGCAGGATTTGTAGATGAGCGAGAATCTGCGCGACGGGTTCGCGTAACGCATCAGGCACTTGCGCCAATTGCTGCGCAGCGGCTAACAGTAGATCGCGCTGCGCATCTTGCTGTTGTTGGTAGAACAATGGGGCAGTAGCGGCAAGCTGTGCCAAAGGCGCGTTCAGATGGGGGGCAAGGTTATGATCCGCAGCCAACTGGATTTGCAATTGACTCATTTGCGCACTGAGTTGGCGCAGCGCGGTTTGTGCATTGAGGTTTTCATTATTGAAGCGATCGACCAATTCGGCTTTTTGCAGAATCGCCTTACTCAAGGTGGGCAACCCCTTATTTAGCGCAGTGCTAGAGGTTTGTTGCGCAATATTACCGATGCCACGCAAGGCGCGTATCGCAGCGGAAGTGCGATTGACGATGGGCGCGTTCGCTAACTCATCACCCACTCGCGCACCTTCAATCTCGTTATCCCATTGTGCGTCGATATCTTGCAAATCATTCAACAAGCCAAGCACCAGATTCTGATCGTGCAGATCAACTGTTTGCGTTTTGTGATAAAGGAACGCCAACACTCCAATTAACATCAACACCACCAAGCCAAACAGGGTGTTGCGTAAAACCGCTGATCTATTCATTTTCTGCCTTCCCATTTTTCTCAGGCAAATCTATCGGAATGTGTACACAGCGCACCCACCTTATCACAATTCATTTTTTAGCCCACGCAATCCCCCCCACGTACGCTAGGCTTTAGCGCAAGCTGACTTGACGTAACTGTTTGCGTTTTTCCGCGTAATCGCAACATTGGCTGGACACCACGGCCCAAAATGCCGCCGAATGATTCATTTCACGCAAATGTGCCAGCTCATGCACCACCACATAATCAATCAGCGGCAACGACAGTTTGATGAGCTGCACATTGAGTCGCACCGTACCACGTGCCGTACAACAGCCCCATTGGGTTTTGGCGTGCGATAACTGCACCTTGCGCGGCTGCACTTGCAACAAGGGCGCGTAATGTTGAATACGTTCGAGAAACAGTGGCAAGGCTTGTTGTTGATACCACATGCTGACAGCTTGTTCGATTGCCGCAGCAGCTTGTCCCTGCACAACAAACACCCAAAGTTCAGTACCGCGTTGTTGCGCTGCCCCTGCAAATAAATCGGTTTGTACACGCAGCGTGAGCAGATTCCCTAAGTAAGGAATAGTTCCACCATCAACCCAACAAGTTTGAGGCGCAACACGCTTTTGCCATCCCGCCAATTTCTCCACCACCCAATGCGCCCTATCCTGCAACACACTGTCTAGCCATTTTTCTGAGGCGCGCAACGGCATACTCACAGTCAAACCGCGATCATCAATACGCAGTCCGATGCTACGACGTTTACTGCTACGTTTCAGGGTATAAGCGATGTGCTGCCCCGCCAGCAGCGCGGCGCGTTGTTCTACAACAGGAGGAGTGGGAATCAAAGTTCGTAAACGTGCCAACATCAATGCGCCAGATGCTGAATTTCGTTTTCTATCCACGCTTCAACTTGTGCGTTGATTTCATCGGCTTTTCGACCTTGGGTTTCGATAGGTTGGCCGATACTCATAGTGATCATCCCAGGCTTTTTCGTGAAAGCATTGCGCCCCCACAACCGTCCTGCGTTGTGCGCCACGGGAATCACGGGTACACCACTACTGGCCGCCAACAGTGCCCCCCCAATTTTGTACTTGCCGCGTTGCCCATACGGGATACGTGTGCCTTCAGGATAGATCACTACACAAAAACCATCGGCCAGACGTTGCTTACCTTGCTTGAGCAACTGCTTTACCGCACCCTTGCCATCACCACGATTGATCGCGATCGGGCTGGTCAATGCCAGAGCCCAGCCAAAAAAGGGCAACCATAACAACTCACGTTTCAACACCCATACCTGGGGCGGAAAAATCACTTGCATCGCCAAGGTTTCCCACGCCGACTGGTGTTTACACAACACGATGCAGGGGGTACTTGGGATATTTTCAAGGCCGCGCACTTCATGGCGTATCCCGCACACTACGCGCAACACCACCAACATCACCTTCGCCCACTGCGAAATAATGTGGTAACGCGTATGCGGCTTAAGAGGGAAACTAAGCAACGCCAAGGTCGAAAAAAGCGGGGTAAAGAGAATTTGAATCAGTAAAAAAACCAAGGAGCGCAGTAACAGCATGGAGCTTAAACCAATGCAGCGGCAACTGCCGCCAAGTTAGCAAACACTTGGGTGTTTTCGGGCAACGCGGGATCAGCCTGCGTCTTCGTTCCCTTGCCGGTCAACACGAGATACGGCTGCGCACCCACCGCCTGCGCGGCTTGTAAATCACGCAAAGAATCACCCACCGCAGGCACATCCGCCAAGCTGGTGTTATAGCGTGCTGCAATCTCTTCCAACATTCCTGGCTTGGGCTTGCGGCACTGGCAATGATGCTCTGCGGTATGGGGGCAATAGAACACTGCATCAATACGCGCCCCCACCAAGGCACAGGCTTTGTGCATCTTGTCGTGAATCGCATTTAAGGTCGGCATATCAAACAGCCCACGCCCCACCCCTGATTGATTGGTCGCCACCACCACCCGATAGCCCGCTTGATTGAGCCGCGCAATCGCCTCCAAACTGCCCGCAATCGGTTGCCATTCCGCAGGGCTTTTGATGAATTGATCGGAGTCGTGATTGATCACCCCGTCGCGGTCAAGAATGATGAGTTTCATCTCAAGCCACCAATTTGGAAAGGTCGGCCACGCGATTCATGGCTTGGTGCAACTGCGCCAGCAACGCGAGACGGTTGGCACGTAACGCGGCCTCTTCGGCATTGACCATCACGCTATTGAAGAAGGCATCCACGGGATCGCGCAAAGCCGCCAAGGCTTGCAAAGAAGCGGTGTAATCGCCTGCGGCAAACGCAGCATCGGCCTGCGGCGCAATCTGACTTAACGCGGTGTGCAGTGCCTGCTCGGCAGCTTCTTGCAACAATGCGATATTGACGCTGGTATGCACGTCACCTTCCACTTTTTTGAGGATGTTACCGACGCGCTTGTTGGCGGCAGCAAGGTCGGCGGCTTCGGGCAGAGCAGCAAAGGCGCGCACCGCTTCGAGTTGGCGAGACACCAGATCAAGTTGGGCGGGCTTAAGGCTGAGCACCGCATCGACTTCATGGCTGGTATAGCCTTGCTCGCGCAACAAACCGCCCAGACGTTCGAGCATAAAAATCTGCAACTCGGTTTGACCACCACTCAGCAGCCCAGCAGGGAAACCAGAAAATGCACTGTGTAGCAATTCTGGCAAGCCCAAAGGCAAGCGTTTCTCAATCAGCATCCGAATCACGCCCAGCGCATGACGGCGCAATGCGAATGGGTCTTTGTCGCCTGTTGGAATCTGACCGATACCGAACATGCCGACCAAGGTTTCTAATTTATCCGCCAGTGCCACGCAAATGCCAACCTGATTGCGCGGCAATTCATCACCCGCAAAACG
>JAVHPV010000376.1:0-5481 GCA_036170775.1 Gallionella sp.
AGTTTGAGCATGGTGACAAAAGACTGGGCACGTAATCTCGCCACATGCTCTGGTTCGTTCGCCAAGCGACAGGCCTGCTGAATGAATTCCACTTCATTACCATAGTCAGCCACCAAGCCGTTCTTCTCATGCTCAATATGTTCCGCAGCGGCAGCATAGCGGTAAGCCACCACCGCCAAGCCACTCGCCATCGCTTCCACAGTCACGTTACCGTAGGTCTCGGTCATGCTAGGAAATAGAAAGATGTCGGCAGAGGCATAATGCGCGGCCAAATCTTCACCTGTACGCATCCCCACAAAAATACAATCTGGATGTTGCTGCTGCAACGCCGCACGAATCGGACCATCGCCCACCATGACCAGCTTCAAGTCAGGATTGAGGGTTCGCATTTGCGCGAATGCGCGCAGCAACAGGGGCAGATTTTTTTCTGCGGAAATGCGCCCCACGTAAATCACTACTTGCTGGTCTTCGCGCACGCCCCATTGACTGCGCAACTTGTTGCTACGTTTAACGGGATTAAACAGCTGGGTCTCCACCCCACGCGCCACCACTTGCAGATTTTGATAGCCCTCTTGGTGCAACGTCTCTAGCAATTCTTGGGTCGGCACGAGCGTGGCATCGGTGCGGTTATGCAGCTTACGCAAATAGCCCGCCACAAACTTTTGCAGCAGGCCCAAACCATAGTGTTGGCTATAGCTATGGAAATTGGTGTGAAAGTCACTGCTCACAGGAATGCCTAGCTTGCGCGCCGCCGCAATCGCCGAAGAACCCAGCGGCCCTTCAGTGACAATATGCACCACATCGGGACGTTGCTGTGTCCATTGTTTGATGAGCTTACGCTGGGCGGGCAGTCCCAGCTGCAAACCTGCATAGCGCGGAATCGGCACCCCGCGCACCAATAGCTCTTGGAAGTTGGCCTCTTGTTTTGCCTCATCTAAAGGATGCTGTTTGGGGCGCACCAACTCCACTACATGACGGCAGCGCAAGCCCTCCACCATGCGTTGAATCGTCATTGCCACTCCGTTGATTTCGGGTGGATAGGTTTCAGTCACAACAGCAACGCGCAACACAGTATTTTTCATGGTTTCCTCGGTTTAGACAGCGATGTTGCGCACCATGCCAGCCAAATAAGAAACTACGATGAAATTTTTATGATGATTCAGTGACGCGCAATGAGTGACACTCAGGCCGTCAACACCAAGCCCCACACCATTAACACATTGAGTAAGCTGATTAACACCGCAGCACTGCCAATATCCTTGGCGCGTTTAGCCAGCTGATGCTGATCCAATGAAGTGTGATCAACAGCAGCTTCAACTGCCGAGTTAAGTAACTCCACCATCAACACTAACAAGACACTGCCTATCATCACTACCTTGGCGATCACGCTGGGCGCAACCCAGCAAGCCGTAGGGATGAGCAACACCGCTAACATCACCTCTTGGCGAAACGCATCTTCGTGGCGCAACGCAGCACGCAAACCCGCCAGCGAATACAACAAGGCATTCCACACCCGCTTCACCCCCGTCTTACCTTTGTAAGGACTTTCCATTAAGTCACCCTGTTTGTTGAACAAAGCACAGGATGGTAGGGGTGAAATGTTGCACTTACATGAACCTCTCATACTCATCAAGAGATCGAGCGTCAGAACAATCGCTCGATGAGTCAACTTCTCACGCTTTTAAGAATGCCTGGGGTGCGTGATGCCCCAAGCCTATTTTTCGATTGTAATAATCCTGTCACATAGCCTCCCTAATATGCGCTCCGCAACCTGAGGATAGGGTTGAGTGAATCACCCAGTAATTTTGAGACTGAACGCATCACATTGACCACTACGGAGATTTTATGAATCGCAAACTCAAGCAACTCGTTATCGCCATTGCAGCCACATCCGCATTGGCTTATGCAAGTATCAGCAGCGCAACCAACATCACGGGTGCAGGTGCGACTTTCCCTTACCCTGTTTATGCAAAGTGGGCAGATGCTTACAAGACACAAACAGGCGTAGGCATGAACTACCAGTCTATCGGCTCTGGCGGCGGCATCAAGCAAATCACCGCAAAAACGGTTGACTTCGGGGCTTCCGACAAACCGTTGACCCTTGATGAATTAAACAAAGCGGGCTTGATGCAATTCCCTACCGTAATTGGCGGCGTGGTTCCTGTAATCAACGTGAACGGGATCGAATCTGGCAAGCTAAAATTGTCGGGTAGCGTATTGGCTGACATCTACTTGGGCAAGATCACCAAGTGGAATGACCCAGCGATTGCCGCCATGAACAAAGATCTGAAGCTGCCTGATGACCTGATCACCGTAGTGCATCGTTCGGATGGTTCTGGCACCAGCTTCATTTTTACCAACTACCTGTCGAAAGTCAGTGCAGATTGGAAAGCTAACGTCGGCGAAGGTGCATCTGTTTCTTGGAAAGCGGGAACAGGCGGCAAGGGTAACGAAGGTGTAGCTTCTTACGTGCAACGTATCAAAGGCGCGGTCGGTTATGTTGAATACGCTTACGCACTGCAAAACAAGATGAACACCGTACAACTGAAGAATCGTGATGGTCAATTCGTCGCGCCCAGCGAAGCCAGCTTCAAGGCTGCGGCAGCGGGGGCGGACTGGGCGAAAGCTCCTGGCTTCTATGAGATTTTGACCGAAGAAGCAGGCAAGGAAAGCTGGCCAATCAGTGGTGCAACTTTCATCTTGTTGCAAAAGACTCAAGACAAGCCTGAAGTGGGCAAAGAAGTGCTGAAGTTCTTCGATTGGGCTTACACCAAGGGAGGAAAAATGGCAGCGGATTTGGACTACATCACTTTGCCGGACAGTGTAGTTAAGTTGATCAAAGCATCTTGGAAAGCACAACTCAAGGATGCCGCAGGCAAACCGTTGGTTAAGTAAGCTGACTGACTCAGTTATAATTGCGGGGGTGTCACCACCTCCGCAATTTTTATTAGAAAACGAGCCTTTTTATGTCGATGTTCTTGCATGAAGCACGTCTGAAACGACACGCGGTGTTAGATGTTTTATTTCGCAATCTCACCCGTATTTCTGCCTTTGGTGTCCTCGCTTTGCTGGGAGCCATCCTATATTCCTTGGTGGAGGGCAGTATGCCTGCCATCCACGCCTTCGGCTTTGGTTTTTTAACCAGCGCGGAATGGAATCCTGTGACCGATGAATTTGGTGCGCTCGTACCCATTATCGGCACGCTCATCACTTCGGGGTTAGCGTTGCTCATCGCCATTCCCGTGAGTTTTGGTATCGCCATTTTTCTGACCGAGTTGTCACCGCGCATCTTGCGCCGCCCTTTAGGAGTGGCGATTGAATTGTTAGCAGGTATTCCCAGCATTATTTACGGGATGTGGGGCTTATTCGTATTTGCCCCGCTGTTTGCCGACCATGTCGAACCTTGGCTCTCAGAGCACATAGGTTCGCTCCCTTATCTCGGCGCGTTTTTCTCCGGTCCTCCGATGGGAATAGGCATACTCACCGCCAGCATTATCTTGTCGATTATGGTGATTCCCTTTATCGCCTCGGTGATGCGCGATGTGTTTGATGTTGTGCCGCCGCTGCTCAAAGAGTCTGCTTACGGCTTAGGCGCGACCACTTGGGAGGTGATGTGGAACGTAGTGTTGCCTTATACCAAAATTGGCGTAGTCGGCGGCATCATGCTGGGGCTGGGACGCGCGCTAGGCGAAACCATGGCGGTGACTTTCGTCATTGGCAATTCCCATGAACTGACCAAATCCTTGCTCATGCCAGGCAACAGTATCGCCTCTGCCTTGGCGAATGAATTCACTGAAGCCGTCGGCGATCTCTATACCTCGGCACTCATCGAGCTGGGACTGATTCTTTTCTTTATCACCTTTGTGGTGTTATCACTGGCGCGCTACATGCTGTACAAGCTGGGTAAACGCGAAGGACTGGCGAGTTAATCATGCTAAATCTTTATATGCGTCGGCGCATTATCAACGCCTCAGGACTCGTCATTGCCGTATTGGCCATGTTGTTTGGTCTGACTTGGCTGGTGTGGATACTATGGACTTTGCTAGAACATGGTTTGCCAGCACTCACGCCCATGGTGTTCTCCCAAATGACCCCTGCCCCAGGCAACGATGGCGGCTTGCTGAATGCCATTGCGGGGAGCTTGATGATGACGGTATTAGGCGTGGCCATTGGCACGCCCATTGGCATCTTGGCGGGGACGTATTTAGCAGAGTTTGGGCAGCGTGGCTGGCTCGCACCTATCACGCGCTTCATCAATGACGTGCTGCTCTCTGCGCCATCTATCGTGATTGGCTTGTTCGTCTACGAAGTCTATGTGGTGCATGTCAAACACTTTTCGGGTTGGGCGGGGGCGATTGCGCTGGCGATTATCGTTATACCTATCGTGATTCGCACCACCGAAAACATGTTGCGCCTCGTCCCCAGCACGTTGCGTGAAGCGGCAGCGGCGTTGGGCGCACCACAATGGAAAATTGTCAATTTTGTGACTTTGCGTGCTGCTCGTGCAGGCATCATTACGGGCATCATGTTGGCCATTGCACGCGTCAGTGGCGAAACCGCGCCGCTGTTGTTTACCGCGTTAAATAACCAGTTCTGGAGCAAAGATATGGATCAGCCGATGGCGAATTTACCCGTGGTCATTTTCCAATTCGCCATGAGTCCTTATGAAGACTGGCAACGTCTGGCTTGGGCCGGCGCATTACTCATCACTTTTAGCGTACTGACGCTCAACATTTTGGCGCGTGTGCTGTTCCGTCAAAGTCCCCATACTCATTAACAAGGTTTACACATGACCCCTGAAAACATTGCTAATCCTAAAGTCGTCGTTAAAGATCTCAACTTTTTTTACGGCAAATATCGCGCCCTCAAGGACATCAATCTGAGCATTGCAGAAAAGATGGTAACGGCGTTCATCGGCCCTTCCGGCTGCGGAAAATCCACCCTGTTACGCACCTTTAACCGTATGTACCAGCTCTATCCCAACCAAAAAGCCACAGGGGAAATTTTGCTGGATGGCAACAACATCCTCGATGCCAAACAAGATCTGAACATGCTACGCGCCAAGATCGGCATGGTGTTCCAAAAACCCACCCCGTTCCCCATGTCGATCTATGACAACATCGCTTTCGGCGTAAAGCTGTATGAAAGCCTGAGCAAGAGCGACATGGATGAGCGTGTCGAATGGGCATTGAAAAAAGCCGCGTTGTGGGGTGAAGTGAAGGACAAACTCAAGCAAAGCGGCACTGGCTTATCGGGCGGACAACAGCAACGTTTATGTATTGCACGTGCCATTGCGGTCAAACCTCAAGTGTTGTTATTGGATGAACCGACTTCCGCGCTCGACCCCATCTCGACCGCGCACATCGAGAAGTTAGTGGATGAGCTGAAAGAAGATTTCACCATCGTCATCGTCACCCACAACATGCAACAAGCAGCACGTGTGTCGGACTACACCGCCTATATGTACCTCGGCGATTTGGT
>JAVHPV010000377.1:0-1231 GCA_036170775.1 Gallionella sp.
GGCGGTCAACCGGACCTGCGCGAAAAGCCGCGCAGGCCGGTTACCTCTACGTTAGCCATCAAGGGAAGTTATGCCCGTCACACAAAGACCAATGATCTTCATAGGCTCATCTACCGAAGGGCTGCCAATTGCTCGCGCTTTGCAACTCGAACTCGATCACACTGCTGATACAGAAATATGGTCACAGGGGGTTTTTGGCTTGACTCGGGGAACGCTAGAAGTCCTTTGCGAGAAAGCCAGAAAAATCGACTTCGCAGTCCTCGTCCTGACCCCAGATGACATGCTTTCAAAACGCGACGTAAGTTCTCCTGCTCCGCGCGATAACGTGATATTTGAACTTGGTTTATTTCTAGGAGCGCTGGGGCGGGAACGAACATTTATTGTTCACCAACGTGGCATCCAGATTGACCTTCCAACAGACCTTGCTGGAATTACTACAGCAACATTTCACATGCAGGCTTCCGGCAACCTACAATCATCGGTTGGTGCAGCAACGACGATGATCACTAACCAACTAAAATCCCTCGGTGCCACGAATAAGTTATCCGTACTCGCACGAAAGAAAATTCTTACAGCTCTGGAAACATTCTTTGCTCCGTTCATGTATTGCGTCTGGCGAAGCCGTCGAGCCGTTCAACTTCAATCCAATCATCCAATGGCTAAAACAGAAGCTCCTGAAGCGCTTGATTTTGAGTTGTTACTTACACATGAATTGAATTGGCCAAATATCCATTTTGATCCTGTGTATCACGATGATCGGGATGTTGTTCTCAAGTACGAGACTCCCCCACAACTATGTCCTGCAGCCGCCTATGACATGTTTAGGTAGTTCTCATCCAGAAACCACCTAAATTTCCAGCGCAGGCCATCGGCCAATATTTACGCCGCTGGGAATTCGGGTGATTTTTCGTTATAAATAGCCGGATTCTGCTCAAGAGCCTCATCCGTCGCGTTTTTTGCCAGTTTGTGGGCGTACTCATGCTGCCTTACTGGCCATTCCCTGTTACCAATCCACTTCAACTTGCCATCAAGTCTGTCGCGACAACCTGGCAAACACTTTCAAGTTGTACGCCAGTACCGCCGACATCACGTAAGCCTTGAAGTGTTCTAACCCGCGCCATGTGCAGCGATCCAAACCAAACACCCGCTTGAGCATCGAGATATTCCCCTCAATTCCCGCGCGGAAACGTTTGAGCTTCTTGTAAACATATTCGCTGCCGGTCATATCTTC
>JAVHPV010000378.1:0-1230 GCA_036170775.1 Gallionella sp.
CCCGAAAGCACCATCCAACCCGCGCGATAACCACAAGCACGATAGTTCTTGGATAGGCCATTCATGGTGACAAATAGCACATCGTCCGCCAGCGAGGCCATCGAGGTATGCGTCGCGCCGTCGTACAACATCTTGTCGTAAATCTCATCGGCAAAAATGATGAGATTGTGCTCACGCGCCAGTTGAATAATGGCCTGCAAAATCTCGTTGGAATACACCGCCCCCGTCGGGTTGTTGGGATTGATGACCACGATGGCGCGAGTATTCGCGGTGATCTTGGACTTCATGTCCGCCAGATCAGGATTCCACTCGTTCGCCTCGTCGCATATGTAATGACGCGGTGTACCGCCCGCCAAGGTAACCGCCGCCGTCCACAACGGATAATCAGGCGCGGGGACTAACACCTCATCGCCTGTATTGAGCAAGCCTTGCATTGCCATCACAATCAGTTCGGACGCGCCGTTGCCGATGTAAATGTCATCCAGTCCCACGCCCATAACTTTCTTGGACTGGCAATAATGCATGATGGCCTTGCGCGCCGCGAACATGCCTTTGGAATCGGAATAGCCGGAGGAATTGGGCAAATTCAGGATCACATCCTGCTGTATCTCTTCAGGAGCTTCAAAGCCGAACGGTGCCAAGTTACCAATGTTCAGCTTGATGATGCGTTGGCCTTCTTCCTCCATCTGCTTGGCGCGTTCCATCACAGGACCGCGAATGTCATAACAGACGTTGGCAAGTTTTGTTGATTTTAAGATAGGTTTCACGGTTATCGACTCAGGTTATCGGCGCGTTGCGCAATGGTAGAATCCACTACCACCAACGTTCACCCCGCAAGGGGCGCGATTTTACCCGCGCAACCCCCGCACAGCAAATGGAGAAAGCCTTGAAACTACATCTAGCCAATCTTGGTGAAACCAAAATATTTAACGCCTATGGCACTGACCACGTGATGATTAACCGCCAACGCTACGACCGCAGCGTGGTCGTGCGTGCCGAAGAGGTCCGTGAAGACTGGATCGCCAGCGATTTCGACGCACTTACGGAAACACACTTCACCTACTTTTTAGCGTTGCAACCCGAAGTGGTGTTATTTGGCACAGGTACACGGCAACGTTTTGCCCACCCCCAACTGTATCGCGCATTAACCGATGCCCGCATCAGCGTGGAATTCATGGATACCGCCGCCGTCTGCCGCACTTACAACATCTTGGTCGCAGAAGATCGCAA
>JAVHPV010000379.1:0-5439 GCA_036170775.1 Gallionella sp.
CGAATGGCTAGTCGTTTCATCAATGACAAAACCGAATAAATCAGCATCTACCTAGAAAACGCAGTTGCCACGCTATTCATGCTTCGATACGCGCATGAAACCGCGCTACTCAGCACGAACGGAGCGGTCACCGCTTGGGTGAGAGTCCGTTCGCCCTGAGTAGCTCGCGCAGCGGGCGTATCGAAGGGTTTGTATTGTTCAAGTGCGGTTTTTAGGCTTAACGGGGCTAACGTAAACACATTGCTGCAAGTTTTGCGCGCTCAGGGCTTAAGTTGGAAACGCATCACTCGATAAAACCCCGCGAAACAATGCTCAACATGTGGCTCACCCGCCAGAGACTTACCCTGTTTTGCTAACGCACTTTGTAGTTTGGCGGTGACATCTTCACGCCAAAAACTCGGTAGAAATGGCTCTAAATAACCCAGCACCCAGCGAGTTAGCGGGAAACGATAGAGCGGATGTCGGCGTGGTGTAGCGGCATATTCAGTGATCAATACCGATCCCCCGCACCGCGTGACTCTGGCAATTTCATCGTAGACATGTGCGCGCGCTTCTGTCGGCAACTCATGGAACAAGAAAAACAGAATCACTTGATCGAAGCTATTGTTGGCATAGGCAAGTGCTTCGGCATTCATGCGCACGAGATGACAACGCTCGGCAACTGCTCGGGTTTTGCCACGCGCCAAGTTCAATTGCCCGATAGCAACATCACACAAATGTACTTGCCCTCGCGTATGTTGCAACAGCGACGGCGTGAGCTTGCCGTAAACGCAGGTGAGTTGCAGCAGACGGGTATCAGGTTGGGTATCTAGCAACGCCAATGTTTTGCTTAGTAACGTGTCATATTGCCCAAACAAAATGGCATTGATGATGGGTTGATGATCGAAAAACCAGATGCTCTTATCCCACAAATAAGCCCACCAGTAATAACGCGCCAGATACTCAGGCACCCCTTCACGTTGAAATTTTTTGTAAATTCGCATCCGTTCACCTAAAGCAAGCCGCGCGGTTTGTGCGGTGCGTGAGCCAAGAGTCGGTCATAGAGCCCATTGGGTAAATGTTGTAACAGCCAACCCACTATACCCATTTGCCAAGGAATCACCGTTAACGATGTGCCACGCGCAATCACCCGTGCCATGCGCTGTGCAGCATCGCCAGCATCCAAAATGAACGGCATGGCATAGGGGTTGATTGCGGTCATTGGGGTGCGAATATATCCTGGGCAAATCGTCACAACTTGCACGCCTGTTCCGCGCAGTTCGACACGTAAGGATTCCAAATACGACATCGCCGCAGCTTTAGAAGCGGAGTAGGCACTCGCCCCTGGCAAGCCGCGCAAACCCGCCACGCTGGCAATTCCCACCAGTTTGCCGCGTTGTGCAGCACGCATCTCCACCACAAAGGGCTGGAAGGTTTTCACCATCCCCAGCACATTGATGTCCATCACTTGTTGGAAAGCGTCAATATCTTCGGCAAACTCAGTCAATGTACCGATGCTGACTCCCGCGTTGGCAATGACCACATCAGGCACGCCTACGTGCCGCATAAAATCCTCAGCAGCCTGTTGCAACGCGGGAGCATCTCGTACATCCAGCGAGTAGCAATACAGTTGATTCGGGAATTGAGCTGCTAAAGTTTGCAGCAACTCGGTACGTCGTGCAAAAGCGGCAACGCACGCGCCGCGCACAAGATAATGGCGCGTGAGGGCTAAACCGATGCCACTCGACGCGCCAGTGATGACTAGCGTCAGAACGCTCATGCGCTGCTAGTGCTTGGCTTTTGCTTGGCTTTTATGCGCAGATTTTTTTGTGGCTTTGGACTCGGCAGGCGCGGCGGGATGATCCTTGCGTGCCAGTGCAATCACCTCATTCAGTACACGGATGGTATCGGCGGGCTGTAAACCCGTAATCAGATATTTGCCATCCACCACCAACGTGGGGGTGCCATTGATGCCATAACTGCGGATCATTTGTTTGGCACGCGTAACTTTGCTTTGCATGGAGAAAGAGTTATACAACGCTGAAAACTTGGCACGATCTACGCCGCGTGGCGCAACGAAATCCAAAATTTTTGCTTCGTCACTGAGATCGGTGTTGCTGACATTCCACGCTTGAAACAACGCATCGTGCAACTTGGTGAGCTGCCCCATTTCTTGTACGGCGTAAAAAGTACGTGCCATCGGTTCCCACGAATCACGGAATATGGTGGGGACATAAATTAACTCGACATCTTTTGGAATCGTCTTTTCCCACGTGCTTAACGGACCGTGCAAATGGTAGCAATGCGAGCAACCATAAAAGAAGAATTCCAACACCTCAACATTTTTGGTGCTGGTCGGCTGCGCTGGATTGAGCAATTTATAGTCTTTGCCCAATTCAGCCGCTGTCGCGCTACCCGCACACAACAATAACGTCACCAATACAGTTTTTAACCATTGCTTCATTGCTTTGACTCCTTAACGTGAATGAATTACTTAATGCGTACGGTTTTGAGTAGCAGTGATGCCATTTTGTTTCAATGTGGCATTGGCTCGATTCAACTCTTCCAAATTACTAAAAGGTCCTACCCGTACGCGATGCCATACACCCTTGTCTGGAATCGTTGCCGTTGCAACACTGACTTCCATACCCACTAGGGTCAATTTTGCTTTCAACTTTTCAGCATCCTCCGCATTAGAAAATGACCCTGCTTGCAAATAATAAGGTTCTTTATTGGCTGCCGAAGGAGGGCTTGCCGTGCTTGGTGCATCGGGCTTGCTGTCTGGTTTTGCCAGTTTGGCATCAATTTTTGCTTCCTTTGCGACAGGCTTATCGACTTTAGGTGGCACAACAATAGTTGCATCCTGTTTATCGGTCAGCACTTTATAAAACTCGAAGCGCGGCTTGGCTTCATCAACACTAGAAGCTGCGGAAGTGGCTGATGCAGCGACCACACGCGGCGTTGCAACAACCTTGACGGGGGCAGGTTCGACTACGCTAGGCAGGCGATTTGCCACCGCAGCTTCTTGCGCCACAAAGGGACTGGGGGAACGCAATAAAAACCATGCTAACGCCGCAGCCATCGCCACACCGATCACCATCCCCACGAGAATGCCCGTCAACAACGGGCTACTGCTCTTGCGAGAGGTGGTGGATTTATTGCTGGTATTTCGACTCATCGTTTCGACTTTCTTGAACTTACATTTGCTCTGGAGCCGATACCCCGAGCAGTGCCAAACCATTCTTAATCACGGTGGCGGTGGCACTAATGAGTGCCAACCGTGCGCATTTAACCGCTTCGTCTTCGACCAAAAAGCGCGAGGCATTATAGTAGCTGTGAAAATCAGCCGCCAACTCCTTCAAGTAAAAGGCGATTAAATGTGGGGCTAAATCCTGTGCGGCAGTTTCGAGGAGTTGCGGGTAGTCAATCATGCGTTGCAACAACGCCGTCTCGTATTCGCTATCCAGCAGGCGGTAATCCGCTGACAACAGACTGCTGCTTTCGCCACCCCACTGTTTTAGCACGGTACAAATGCGCGCATGGGCATACTGAATGTAATACACGGGGTTGTCATTGCTCTTCGACTTGGCCAAATCAATGTCAAACACCAACTGCGAATCGGGATGGCGCGCAGCCAAGAAGTAACGTGTGGCATCGCATCCCACCTCATCAATCAAATCGCGCAATGTCACGTAACTGCCCGCACGCTTGGAAATTTTCACTTCTTCGCCGTTGCGCAACACCGTCACCATCTGGTGCAGCACATAATCTGGCCAGCCTTGCGGAATGCCTTGATTCAGGGCTTGCAACCCCGCGCGCACGCGCGTGATGGTGCTGTGATGATCTGCGCCTTGTTCGTTGATGACGCGGGTGTAACCACGCCGCCATTTTTCCAAGTGATACGCCACATCGGGGACAAAATAGGTGTAGCCGCCATCGGTTTTGCGCATTACGCGATCTTTGTCGTCACCAAAATCAGTGGTGCGCAACCACAGCGCATTATCTTGTTCATAGGTGTGACCACTGGCGATCAGGGCATCGACCGCCGCTTGCACTTTGCCTGAGGTGTACAGCGCAGATTCGAGTGAAAACACATCAAACCCCACCTTGAAAGCGCGCAAATCCAAATCTTGTTCGCGGCGCAAATACGCCACCGCAAAATGACGTATGGCTTCGGCATCATTCACATCGCCTTTACCTATCGTACTTTGGTCATCTGCCACCACCGCTTCTTGCGCCATGTAAGCGCGCGCCACATCCGCAATGTAATCGCCACGATAGCCCGCCTCAGGCCAGCTCGCATGGTCAGGAGTCACCCCTTGGCAGCGCAATTGTACGGACAACGTCAAATTGTCGATTTGCACACCCGCATCGTTGTAGTAAAACTCGCGCGTCACCTCCCAACCTGCGGCCTGGAGCACATTGCACAAACAATCCCCCACCGCCGCACCACGCCCATGCCCCACATGTAAAGGGCCGGTAGGATTGGCAGAAACAAATTCCACGCCGACTTTTTTACCCGCACCTAGCGTGCTGCAACCATAGCGATCCCCCGCTTGCAGCACCCCCTGCACCACACGCTGTTTCGCAGCGGTGGTAATAAACACATTGATAAACCCCGCCCCTGCCAACTCCACTTTTTCGATGACCTCGGAAGCCGGCAAAGCTGCCATCAGCGCATTGGCAATATCACGTGGTGATTTACGCAAGGGCTTGGCTAATTGCATCGCCAAGTTACAGGCATAGTCGCCGTGTGCGCTTTGTTTGGGACGTTCAATCAGAATAGCGACATCGCCCTGCTCTGGCGCGACCACGCGCACAGCCTGAGCGAACAATTGTGATAGATGTGTTTTGAAATTAAATACGACAGACATAAGCAAATACGGGCAAAAAGGGGGCGGATTATAGCATTGCCACTTTCGTCATTCTGCTCAAACGGCGCAGCCCAAGGGCGTGAACTAAGAAACTGGCGGCATGCAAGCGGCTTACGCTTCCCCTCCCAGATGCCTGTTCGCGGTTTCAATGCCTTGCACAGTTTGCGCGAAAATATATTCAAGCTAGAAACGGTGAGCTACAAGAATTACCCTTAAAATCATTCGTCCACCTTAGTATTTGGAGCGGTCAACTAGCGTTCCCAAGTTTAACCCAACAGTAGGAGTGTCTTATGCCTTACGTCAACGTCAAAATCGCAGGCTCACTCAGCCGTGCACAAAAAGCTAAAATTGCCCAGGAATTTACCGATACTTTGCAGCGCATCGCGCACAAGCCACCCGCTTATACCTACATTGTGTTCGAGGAATTTGCAGAAGAAAACTGGGCGATTGCGGGGCAGTTGCTTGATGCCGAATAGCACAGCTATGATGCGCCCATCACTTAGAGAGAGTTGCCATGCCTATCACCACCGTCCCCACTGATTTCGTCGCTTGGTTTCGTTCCGTCGCACCCTACATCAACGTCTTC
>JAVHPV010000380.1:0-1226 GCA_036170775.1 Gallionella sp.
CCCTATCGGTCGAGATAACTGACACCCATAACAACACTCCGATAGTGTCCGCACCGTGCGCATCATTGCAGCAGCGGGAGCACTCGCGTCTTGAATATCTCATCCGTGACCACCCCCGCATGGCGATAGACCACCTCACCCGTACGTGAGATCAGCACAGAATAGGGCACCACGCCCGTAAGATTGCCGAAGTCTGTCAGCAAGCTGTGGCCTGTCTTGGATGCGAGCAAGACCGGGTAGTTAATGCCGAGCGTGCGTTGCACATTGCGCAGGCGTTTTTCCTCATCCATGCCGATGCCCACAACTTGCAGGCCGCGTCCGCCATGACGTTCCTGCCAGACCACCAGATCTCGAATCTCGGTCTGACAGGGTGAACACCAGCTAGCCCAGAAATTGAGCAAAACAACCTTATCGCGCCATTCCCCCAGTTGATGCTGCTGTCCATCCATGCCCGTCAGGGTAATCTCCTGGGGGAGACGCACTACCGAATTGGTGCTTGCGCCAGCCGCCGAAAACGACAGGATCATGCCCACGGCACACACAAATGCGGCCAATTCCCTCATGGAGTCGCGCCCGACTGTGCTACGGCTGGTTTAGCAATCAGATTCCAGCTTACCGCATAGTGCTGCTCCAATCCCGCCAGGTACGCTGGTAACTGCTGGTTCAGCATCATTTGCCCCACGCGTTCGCGCACTTCGTCGAACGGCTTCTGCCTGCCAGTGCGCCGCTCCAGAACCATGAGCAGGTGAAAACCCGATGCGGTTTGCACCACCTGACTCAATTCCTCATCCTTCAAGCGCGCAAGCACCTTCTGCAATTCCGCCATGCCACGCCCTTCCACGATCCAGCCCATGTCGCCGTTCTGCTGCCGTCCCACTGGATCAATGCTTTTTTCCCCAGCCAAGGTGAACAGGCTTTCTCCCTTAACAATGCGGGCGCGCAAGGCTTCAGCCTCCTCCCGCGTGGCGAGCACCAATTGTCCAACGTGATAACTGGCCGAAATGTGGCCAACGTCTAAATGTTGTGCATACCATTTGCGCATCGCCGCTTCGCCAGTGATCCATTCACGGCTCTTTTTCTCCAGCATGAGTGCTGGCAGCCGCTCATCAACATAACGCGCGAGTGGCGCATCAACCTTTTCACCATTGCGTTCGGCATATCCCGCGACCAGCAGCAATTCCGCACGATTCTGCAATTGCTCCTTGACCCATTCTGGATTGGGCAAT
>JAVHPV010000381.1:0-1223 GCA_036170775.1 Gallionella sp.
AAGCTGGGACGGGTGTTGGTGGACAATGCCTTTGTGACCGAAGAAAAAATCTCCGAAGCCCTCGCCAAGCAACTCAACATTCCCTACATCAACCTCAAGTATTACAACATCAGCGTCGAGCAAGTACGCAAGCTGCCAGAGAATCAAGCACGGCGTTTCCGTTCGATTGTGCTGGAAGATCGTGACGGCGTGCTATTGGTTGGCATGGCTGATCCTACCGACTTGTTCGCCTTCGATGAAATTTCACGCATTGTTAAACGTGATATTGATGTCGCGGTCGTGACCGAAGGGCAATTGCTGGAAAGCATAGATCGTGGCTATCGGCGCACGGAAGAAATTAGCGGTTTAGCGCGCGAGCTGAGTGAAGAGCTGGGCGACACTTATATTGATTTTGGTGCGCTCACCGACAGCGTGGGGGGGGAGGATGCGCCCGTTGTCAAGCTGCTACAAACCATGTTTGATGATGCCACACAGATTCGCGCCTCGGACATTCATATCGAGCCACAAGAAGGCAAACTGATGATCCGCTTTCGCATTGACGGCGCGCTGCATCTGCAAGCCGAAGCGGATAACAAGATTGCGCCCGCCTTGGTGTTGCGCCTCAAGTTGATGTCGGGGTTGGATATTTCCGAGAAGCGTTTGCCGCAAGATGGACGTTTTCATGTGCGGGTGCGCGAACAAGGCGTGGATGTGCGTATCGCGACGTGTCCGACGCAATACGGCGAAGCGGTGGTGATGCGTTTGTTACGCCAAGATGGCGGCATGGTCGGGCTGGAAAAACTGGGGATGCTGCCTGACATGCTCAAGCGTTTCGGCGAGATCATTCGCCGTAGCAACGGCATGATTTTGGTCACAGGACCGACAGGGAGCGGCAAAACCACCACGCTGTATTCTGCTTTGGCGGAGATCAATACCATAGATCAGAAAATTATCACTGTGGAAGATCCTGTTGAATATCGTTTACCTGGCATCAATCAAGTGCAGATCAATGAAAAAATCGGGCTAACTTTTGCGGCCGTGTTGCGCTCTGCGTTGCGCCAAGATCCTGATGTGATTCTGGTGGGGGAAATGCGCGATGCCGAAACCGCGCAAATTGGTTTGCGTGCGGCGATGACAGGGCACTTGGTGCTGTCGACCTTGCACACGCGTGATGCGGCGGGCACTTTGTTCCGTTTGGTGGATATGGGCACGCCGCGCTTTATGGTGGCTTCATCGGTGCAAGC
>JAVHPV010000382.1:0-1218 GCA_036170775.1 Gallionella sp.
CCCCACTGATTTCGTCGCTTGGTTTCGTTCCGTCGCACCCTACATCAACGTCTTCCGTGGTCAAACTTTCGTGATTGCCTTTGGCGGTGAAGTGGTCGCTGATGGCAAGTTTGTCGAGCTGGCACAGGATTTCAATCTACTTGCCGCGCTGGGTGTCCGTTTGGTGTTGGTACACGGTGCGCGGCCTCAGATTGAGCAACATTTAGCGAAAAATAATCTCACCGATAGCTATCACCAAGGCATCCGCATGACCAATGCGGAAACCATGCAATGCGTGAAAGAGGCCGTCGGTCGTGTGCGGGTTGAAATTGAGGCCTTGTTGTCGATGGGGCTGGCGAACTCACCGATGGCGAATGCCGACATCCGTGTGGCGGGCGGCAACTTCATCACAGCTCAACCGATTGGCGTGATTAACGGCGTGGATTTGCAACACACCGGCTGTGTGCGCAAAGTCGATGTCGCCGCACTCAATGACCGCATGGAATTTGGTGAAGTGGTGTTGCTTTCGCCACTCGGTTACTCGCCCACAGGTGAAGTGTTCAACGTTACCTTAGAAGACGTTGCCACCACCACCGCAATCGCACTAGATGCCGACAAATTGGTGTTCTTAATGGATACGGATGGTGTAACCAGCAAAAAAGGTGAGCTTCACAAAGAGCTCACTATTAACCAAGCGCAAGCGATGCTGGCTGCAACGAACAAACGTAAATTATCTGATGATGTGAGTTTGTTTTTACCTTGTGCGGTGCGCGCCTGCGAAGCGGGTGTAGCACGTACTCACCTCATCAGTCGCCACACCGACGGGGCTTTATTACAAGAGTTATTCAGCGATGAAGGCATCGGCACAATGGTGGTAGAAACCACTCTCAACACCTTGCGTGATGCGCATATCGAAGATGTCGGTGGCATCTTGCAACTGCTGCGCCCCTTGGAAGAGCAAGGCATATTGGTACGGCGCAGTCGTGAATTGCTGGAGCGCGAGATCGAGCGTTTCGTGGTGTTAGAACATGACCATCGCATCGTCGGTTGCGCAGCACTCTACCCTTTCCCCGATGAGGCTGCTGCTGAGCTGGCCTGCCTAGCTGTCGATGCGCAGTATCGTGACCGTGGCTATGGTGAAGCAGTACTCAATCACATGGCTGAACTGGCTAAAGCACAGGGTATGAAAAAACTCTTTGTTCTCACTACGCGGACGGCGCACTGGTTCTTAGAACGCGG
>JAVHPV010000383.1:0-1211 GCA_036170775.1 Gallionella sp.
GCTGCGAAGGGATAGAGATTCACCACTACCAGATCAATGGTGGGAATGTCGTGCTTGGCTAAAGTCGCCATATGTTCGGGCAAATCGCGACGCGCCAAAATGCCTGCGTGCACTTTCGGTTGCAGCGTCTTGACGCGACCGTCCAGCATTTCGGGAAAGCCGGTGTAGTCGGCAACTTCGGTGCATGGCACGCCGTTGTCGTTGAGCAATTTTGCCGTGCCCCCCGTGGACAAAATTTTCACGCCCAGGGCATTAAGGCCTTGGGCGAATTCGAGAACGCCAGATTTATCGGAGACGCTGATGAGTGCTTGTGTGATGGCTGCCATGCTATTTCCCTTTAAGAATAAAAACTTGATAAATTGTTCTAGCAGCCTGTCGGACTTGCAGCCGATTTCCTTTAAGTCCGACAGGCTGCTATTGAAACGCTGATTTATTCGATTTTGTCATTCCGCGTAGGCGGGAATCCATTTATATCAAAGCACTGGATCTCCGCCTGTGCGGAGAGGACGAATAAATCAGCGTTTCCCCAGTCATTTTAGGCAGGGCAACTGCACACCTTACGCCATATAGATATGGCTTGATTGGGGGGGCGAGTTACACTATCCCGTGATGCAGCATTTTTTTGCGTAAGGTATTGCGGTTGAGTCCCAACATTTCCGATGCGCGTGTTTGGTTGCCGCCCACTTGTTCCAGCACTATTTCAATGAGCGGTTTCTCTACGCAGTTCATGACCATCTCATACAGATCACAATTGGGCGTTTCCCCATCCAGATCTTTAAAGTATTCCTTGAGTGCGCTGCGCACATAGCGCGCCATGTCGTTTTCGTTGATGATGCTGCAATGAGTCACAAACTCTCTCCCTGTAGATAATGCAGCTGTGTGCCACGCTGCGCTAGCTCCGCAAAAAATTCATTCACGGCGGCGAGCTGTGATGAGGGGGTTTCCAATTGGTTCATTAGAAAACGAAAGTGTGCCGAACCGACTAAGCCTTTGGTGTACCAAGAAATATGTTTGCGCGCGATGCGTAAGCCCGTGTGCTCACCGTAAAAATCGTACAGTTCCTGCACGTGGTCAAGTAGCACACGATGAATCTCATCGACGGCGGGAGGCGGCAGATGTTCGCCCGTCTGTAAAAAATACTCAATCTCACGGAATAACCAAGGCCGACCTTGTGCGGCGCGACCGATCATCACTGCATCCGCACCGCTGTG
>JAVHPV010000384.1:0-1205 GCA_036170775.1 Gallionella sp.
CCATCTTGGCGGCTTCTTTGTTGTCGAATTCGACGAACACGCTCACCTTCATCTTATGTCCGAGGTCGCCATAACTACTGCTGTAGTAATAGTCCGTGCCACGTAGCAACAACTCCTTGCGTGCGGGTACGCCGCTGGCAGAAAGTAAGGCCACTTGCTTGGTCTGGTTCTCGGCGATGGTGGTGGGGCGATCCAATGTGTAGAGGTGATATTCGAGAAGTGATTCTTCGGCCATCGGTGCTGAGGCATCGGCCATCATCACTTCGGCACGCATCGCCTTCGCCATGCGCGGCATCTCTTGCCGCACACGATTCACATCGCCCGCTACCAGTTGCAACTTCGCGTTGTTGTAAGTGGCACCGCTGGTGTTGCTGAGCGTCACCCAGCCGGATAGATCGAGGCTGTCTTCTTTAGGGCTGAGCTCTGCCACGTAATCAGCCTTCCAATCTAAGCCACCGGTGAGGTAGCTGAGTTCGAGCGTCTGTTCAGCGGCAGTCTTGTTGTTGAGCTTAGTGACAAGGGTGGGGCGGTCACGCAGATTGGCGGGGACATCGGCATACACGATACGGCCGAAGATGTCGGTCTCGATGCGGTTGCCGATCTTCAGCACCACGCCGTTGTTGGCAGAGAGTACGGTGGCTGGTTCGGAGGTCTCTACGCCCGTAGTTGGATGGGTCTTCACTACGCTCACATTTTTACCGACATATTTTTCTAATAATTTTTCTGGGGTGAGTAGATCGAAATCGAAGTTCTGTTCCAAGGTGGAAAAGCTGCCCGCATGGCTGAGGCTGCGCAACAGTGCGGTCTCGGGGCGCATCTGCGCGCTGACATCGCGTAAGGCGAGGTCGTTCAGTCCATTCTGCAACTTCACCTTGCGCTGGTCTTTCACCAAGGCGAGGTCGCCGTTGTAGATGGTCACGGCGACGGATTGCTGATCGTTCAGCGTGCTACGAATCTCATCAGCAGCAAAAGTGGTTGAAGTGAAGACACAGCAAATCAAGAAAGCGAGAGTGGGTTTTTGGCTGGTCATTGTGCAGCTCCTCGTGGGTGATGGGTGAAACTGTAGCTGAGCGAGCGTATTTAAGCCATCGCGTTCATTTGACGGCGTTCAACAGGTCTTTCCCCGCTTGGGTGAATTTCCACCATGCGATGGATTCTCCGCTTGCCAAAAAATGCTGAGCCGCCATCAAGGTGTACAACACGCA
>JAVHPV010000385.1:0-1201 GCA_036170775.1 Gallionella sp.
TTTTCACGCTGCCGCCGTCGGGCTGTTCTTTGCCCGCAATCATGCGGAACAAAGTGGATTTACCCGCGCCGTTAGGGCCGATGATGCCGACAATCGCGCCCGCTGGAATTTTGAAGCTGAGGTTGTCAATGAGCAGGCGGTCGCCATAGGCTTTGCTCACGCCGTCGAATTCGATGACCTCGTTACCCAGACGTTCGCCGACGGGGATGAAGATTTCCTGCGTCTCGTTGCGTGCTTGGTGTTCTTGCGAGTTCAACTCTTCAAATCGTGCGATACGCGCCTTGGATTTTGCCTGACGACCTTTGGCATTTTGACGAACCCATTCCAATTCTTGCTTCATCGCTTTGGCGTGGGCATCCAGTTGCTTCTGCTCTTGCGCCAGCCGCTCGCCCTTTTGGTCGAGCCAGCTTGAGTAGTTGCCCTTCCACGGGATGCCGTGGCCACGATCCAATTCCAAAATCCATTCGGCGGCGTTGTCGAGGAAGTATCTATCGTGGGTAACAGCCACCACGGTACCGGGGAAGCGCACTAGGAATTGTTCCAGCCATTCCACCGATTCCGCATCCAAGTGGTTGGTGGGTTCGTCCAGCAATAGCATGTCGGGCTTTTCTAGCAGCAACTTGCACAACGCCACGCGACGTTTCTCGCCGCCCGATAGATTTTTAATCAGAGCGTCCCAGTCAGGCAGACGCAGCGCATCGGCGGCGATTTCCATCTGGTGCGAGGCATCGCTACCGCTGGCGGCGATGATATTTTCCAGGCGTGCCTGCTCGGCGGCGAGCGCATCAAAATCGGCATTTTCATCAGCATACGCGGCATACACTTCGTCGAGTTTTTGCTGTGCTTGCATCACTTCGCCCAGCGCGGATTCAACCTCTTGGCGCACGGTCTTGGCAGGATCAAGCACAGGCTCTTGCGGCAGGTAACCAATTTTCATATTGGGTAGATGCTGCACCTCGCCGTCGTATTCCTTGTCTTGCTTCGCCATGATGCGCAGCACGGTAGATTTACCCGAGCCGTTTAGACCCAACAGACCGATCTTCGCGCCGGGGAAGAAGCTGAGGGAGATGTCTTTGATGATTTGACGTTTGGGGGGAACGATCTTGCTCACGCGGAGCATGGACATTACATATTGACCTTGTGCCATTTGCGGTTTCTCTAAGTTATGGGCATCTCTACAAATTCAAAGTTCTAAGCAAGA
>JAVHPV010000386.1:0-1200 GCA_036170775.1 Gallionella sp.
GCATATTCGGGATAGTAGTGTGCCAGCTGACGCGCGATGATTTCCGAGTTGGGCACAATGGCGCGCGCTTGTCTTAACTCACGCCGCTCCATGTACATCTGCATCGCCACCCGTAGCGACACGCGCTTCCACCACGATTTATCACGCGAGGTGGCAAACGGTGGGCCATGAAAGGTCGTTACATCGTGCATAGAAACGCGTTCATGGCTATGAATCAACCAATCGGGCTGGGGATGCAACGCCAACCATTTTTCAACCCGTCGCCCAAAACGCCAGTAATAGAACCAGCGAGGGCGATACACCATTCGCCCCAGTTCATGCACGATGATACCTGGCGGAATTTCTCCCACGCTGTATTCGCAAATCACCTGAATCTCGTGTCCCGCTTTGGCCAGTGCGCGGGTCACTTCCCATACGTAGCGTTCCATGCCGCCCGTTAGCCCGTATCTGCGCACAATGTGAATTAGTTTCATTCGCTCTCTGCAATTGCGGCGCATCGTTATAGAATGCGCCTTCATTAAAGGTGCGCAGTATAACAACTGCGCACAACTTGCTTTCCTTAAAAAGCGTTTTGTCGGGCACTCATATTCATCATGTTTTCAATACTCATCCCCACTTGGAACAATCTCGCGCTGTTGCAACTGTGCATACGCAGCATTCGTGAAAATTCCGCCTACCCTCATCAGATTATCGTGCACGTGAATGACGGCAGTGACGGCACGTTAGATTGGGTACGTGCGCAGGGCATCACTTACACCGCCTCGCCTGACAACATCGGCATTTGTTTAGCCGTGAATGAATCCGCCATGTATGCCACGCAAGACTACATTTTGTATCTCAATGACGATATGTATTGCTGCCCTGGCTGGGACACGGCATTGCTGAATAAACTCAGCCAACTGGATAGCGATTTATTCATGCTATCGGGCACCATGATCGAGCCACGGGATACCGCCAACCCGTGCGTCATCGTGAAGAATTACGGAACAGAGGTCGAGCAATTCGATGAAGCCAAGTTGCTCGCCGAACTGCCCACGCTATATAAAGCCGATTGGCAAGGCGCAACTTGGCCGCCGACGCTGGTAAGTCGCCGCTGGTGGCACAAGGTTGGCGGTTATAGCAGCGAGTTTTCACCTGGCATGAGTAGCGACAACGACTTTTCCATGAAGCTGTGGCATGCGGGCTGCCGCATCTTTCTGG
>JAVHPV010000387.1:0-1196 GCA_036170775.1 Gallionella sp.
GCAACCCCCGCTTCGTTCGAGCCGACCATAGACTACGTGGTGACCAAGATTCCGCGTTTCGCCTTCGAGAAATTCCCGCAAGCCAACGACCGCCTGACCACGCAGATGAAGTCGGTGGGTGAGGTGATGGCGATTGGCCGCACCTTCCAAGAGTCGTTCCAAAAAGCGTTGCGCGGGCTGGAAGTCGGCGTGAATGGTTTGGACAGCAAATACAGCGAGCGCGAAGCGATTTGTGCTGAGTTGGGCAACCCTGGGCCTGATCGTATCTGGGCGGTGGGCGATGCCTTCCGCATCGGCATGAGCGTGGCAGAAGTCTTCAACATCAGCAAGATTGATCCCTGGTTTTTGGTACAGATTGAAGACATCTTGCGTCAGGAAAAGACACTGGCAGGCCGCACCTTGGAGAGTTTGACGGCGGATGATTTGCGCGCCTTGAAACGTAGCGGTTTCGCCGATGCACGCATCGCGGCATTGCTGGGAACGGATGATGCGGCGGTACGTGCGTATCGTCACGCGTTGAAAGTGCGTCCTGTGTTCAAACGTGTAGATACCTGCGCCGCAGAGTTCTCCACTAACACGGCGTACATGTATTCCACTTACGAAGAAGAGTGCGAGTCACAACCGACCAACAACAAGAAGATCATGGTGCTGGGCGGCGGTCCGAATCGGATCGGTCAAGGTATCGAGTTCGACTATTGCTGCGTACACGCTGCGTTGGCGATGCGTGAGGACGGCTACGAGACCATCATGGTCAACTGCAATCCCGAGACAGTTTCCACCGACTACGACACCTCGGATCGTTTGTATTTTGAACCGCTGACGCTGGAAGATGTGCTGGAAGTCGTCGCCGTCGAAAAACCAGTCGGCGTGATCGTGCAATATGGTGGTCAGACGCCATTGAAGTTGGCGCATGGCTTGGCCAAGAGCGGCGTGCCCATCATCGGTACTTCGGTGGACATGATAGACATGGCGGAAGACCGCGCGCGTTTCCAAGTGATGTTGCGCGAATTGAATTTGAAGCAGCCGCCAAATCGTACCGCCAGCAACGTGGCAGATGCGGTCGCAGGGGCGGCTGAGATCGGTTTCCCACTGGTGATGCGTCCCTCCAACGTGTTGGGCGGACGAGGCATGGAGATCATTCATGCACAGCCAGACCTTGAGCGTTACATGCGTGATGCGGAAGAGTTGGCTAAAAC
>JAVHPV010000388.1:0-3219 GCA_036170775.1 Gallionella sp.
CTTGCCTATCACGTGCATTTCGCAGGCTTTGCAATCAAATTTCAAGGTAAGTTTTTCACTGCCATTCACCAGCGTCATCGGTTCGGCGCGCACTTGCCCCTGTACGCCGATCACCCCCTTGGCCTGTTTGGGGCACAGACTGAGCGAATAGCGGATGCAGTGGCGCGTAATCATCAGCGATACCTCACCCGTTTCCTGATGCGCTTCATAGGCAGCGGCGATGAGTTTCACGCCATGCAATTCATAGAAACTCCGTGCCGCTTGGTTGTACACATTGGCTAGGAATGACAGTGTTTCTTCGGGATATTTTGCGGGCGGTTCAAGTGCAGCTTTGCGTGACAAACGCACATAGCCTGCGCGGCGCATGGCAGTCAGTTTTTCTACCGCATCACGGCGTAACTTATTGCTCAGCGAACTGGGAACAAACCAAGGTTGCGCCCACACCACAGTCATCTCATCCACGCAAAAATCGCTGCCGCCAAAACGCTGGAGTTGTTCGCGCAAAGCCGTTTCTGCTTGATCGGGATGCTGGGCGGCCTGTTTTTCGCAGGAGCAGTTCGCGGTAACCGCGAAACCGTCTTCATCACGCAAGGTTAGGCTAAAGCCCTCCCCTGTTTCGGCAAAAGTGGCTTGCACATGAATGCGCCGTTCTGCTGATTTTTTGCTCAAGGCGTGTTCCCAAGCATGGTCGCGGTTACGGCTAATCGCCACGCCAACCCGCAAGCCTGGCAGTGTGTGCATAGCTTCGTTGGGATAGATACGCCACACGACTCCGTTTTCCGTACTGTGCTTGCGTTCCACCACATTGGCCTGCAAGCCGAACACCTCACGCTGATGCTGATAATTCAAACCATCGCTATTGGCGAGTGCTTGATTAGCTTCTATCTCAAACCATTTATCGCCCAGTTGGGTGACATAGCCCAATTCCAAACCGACAAAAGTTGGTGTGTCAAACGCGCCAATATCTGCCTTACGTCCCGTCGCAAAATAATCCGTCGCGCCGCGATGGAAGGTCTTATCAGGGTTGGGCGTAAACAATAGTTTTGTCGTGCCACTGGAAGCGCGGCGTACATCCGAACGCTCATTGAGAATGTCATCCAGCAACTGGCGATAGTGCCCCGTGATGTTTTTCACGTAGCCCATATCTTTGTAGCGACCTTCAATCTTGAAGCTGCGTACCCCTGCGGCAATCAAGGCACGCAAATTGTCACTTTGATTATTGTCTTTCACCGACAGCAAATGCTTGTCGTAAGCCACCACCCGCCCCTGCGCATCTTCCAAGGTATACGGCAAGCGGCATGCTTGTGAACAATCGCCGCGATTGGCACTGCGCCCCGTATGTGCATGGCTGATGTTGCATTGCCCCGAATAGGCCACACACAGCGCACCGTGGATAAAGTATTCAATGACCGTATCCGCAGGAACGGCAGCACGCACCTTGGCAATTTCTTGCAGCGTCAGTTCACGTGCCAACACCAACTGCGAGAACCCGACCTCTGCCAAGAAGCGCGCTTTGTCTGGCGTGCGAATATCGCATTGCGTCGAGGCATGTAAATCAATGGGGGGCAAGTCAAGTTCCAGCAACCCCATGTCCTGCACAATAAGCGCGTCCACCCCTGCGTTGTAGCAGTCATAGGCCAGCTTGCGCGCCGTCTCCAACTCGGCATCGTGCAAAATAGTGTTGAGGGTGACAAATATCTTGGCGCGATAGCGATGCGCAAATTCCACCAGTTGTGCGATTTCCTCAATACTGTTGCCCGCCTTGTCCCGTGCACCAAACGCGGAGCCGCCGATATACACCGCATCCGCTCCGTGCAAGATAGCCTCACGACCAATCGCGGCAGTCTTGGCAGGGGCAAGCAGTTCTAAAGTTTGCATAGGTTCAAAGCCGTGACAGGATTATTGACGCTGATAAGTGACGAAATGGAATTCCAGTGGCTCGGGCAACACTTGATGATGCACCTCACGTGCAGTTTCACGCCATTCACGGGCATCCCACTGTGGAAACGCCGCATCGCCCAACACCGCTTGCTGAATTTCGGTGATGTATAAGGTATCGGCAAAGGCAATCGCCTGACGATAAATATCTTCCCCCCCCACCACAAAAATCTGCGTTTCATGCGCACACGCGGCAATCGCTTGGGGCAGTGAATTGACCACCGTACAACCCGCAATACGCAGTTGTGTATTGCGCGACACCACCACGGTTTGCCGCCCAGGCAAAGGCTTACCGATGGAATCAAAGGTCTTGCGCCCCATAATCATGTGATGTCCCATAGTCAACGCTTTGAAGTGTTTCAGGTCGTCAGGACACCGCCACGGCAAGCTGTTGTTAACGCCGATAGTGCGGTTTTTGGCCATCGCCACAATGATTGCCAGTTGTGTCATACCGCCACCACGGCCTTAATCGCGGGATGTGGGTCATAACCTTGCAGCGTAAAATCCTCGAATTTGAAGCCCAATATATCCTGCACCGCAGGATTGATCTGCATGGTAGGTAACGCATGTGGTGCGCGGGACAACTGCAAGGCAGCTTGTTGCATATGGTTGGAATAGAGATGCGCATCGCCAAAGGTATGCACAAAATCGCCCAGTTGCAAATCACACACTTGCGCCATCATCATGGTCAACAGCGCATAGCTGGCGATATTGAACGGCACACCGAGGAAGATGTCGGCACTGCGTTGATACAACTGGCAGGACAATTTACCGTCCGCCACGTAAAACTGAAAAAACGCATGACAAGGTGCAAGTGCCATCTTGTCTAGCTCACCCACATTCCATGCTGAAACGATGATGCGGCGAGAGTCGGGATTGTGCTTGAGTTGCTCAACCGCGATCTTGATTTGATCCACCACACGACCATCGACGGTCTGCCAAGAACGCCATTGCTTGCCGTACACGGGACCTAAATCGCCCTGCTCATCCGCCCATTCATCCCAAATACGCACGCCGTTTTCTTGCAAATAACGGATATTGGTATCGCCCTGCAAGAACCACAGTAACTCGTGAATAATGGATTTTAGATGGCACTTTTTGGTGGTTACCAAGGGGAAACCTTCGGCTAAATTGAAACGCATTTGATAGCCAAACACGCTGGTCGTACCCGTCCCCGTGCGATCCGATTTGAGCGTGCCATGATCGAGCACGTGTTGCATTAAGTCTAAATATTGGCGCATAGCGAACCCTTGTAATTTTGCTGGTAATTATCCTAGAAAC
>JAVHPV010000388.1:3319-5230 GCA_036170775.1 Gallionella sp.
CTCTTAATGCAGTTGCTGGTAAATCAGTTCGGCAAGAGCTTTACTAATGCCTTCGACTTGGCAAAGTTGTTCCACACTGGCCTGCGAGACTTCGCGTAAGCCACCGAAATGCGTCAACAAATTGCGCCGCCGCTTATCCCCCACGCCAGCGATTTCTTCTAGACTGGAGGTGGTGCGCGCTTTGCCGCGCTTGGCGCGATGGCCTGTAATAGCAAAACGATGCGCTTCGTCGCGCACTTGTTGAATCAAATGCAAAGCAGGGTCATCGCTGGATAAGCGTTGCGCACGACCATCAGGAAATATCAGTTGCTCCATCCCCACCTTACGCTCTGCGCCTTTGGCGACCCCCACCAAGGCCAGGTCATTCAAGCCCAGCTCGCTCATCACCGCCATCGCGCTGTGTAGCTGACCTAAGCCGCCATCAATCAAAATCAAATCGGGACGTGCGCCCTCGCCTGCTTCGGCTAACTTTTGATAACGTCGCAACAGGGCTTGGCGCATTGCCGCATAGTCATCACCTGCGGTGACTTCTGTAATGTTGTAACGCCGATATTGCGCAGAGCGCATCTCCAAATTTTCATAAACCACACAGGAGGCTTGCGTGGCCTCGCCCAAGGTATGGCTAATGTCAAAACACTCGATACGCTGCAAATCGGGCATATCCAGATAAGCGCGCAGTTTATCTAAACGCAATTTTTGCCCACCTTGTTGATTGAGCTTTTGTTGTACCGCCAATAGCGCATTGCGTTGCGCCATGTCCAACCACTGTTTGCGCTCACCACTGCTGGCATTGCT
The DNA here is from genome assembly GCA_036170775.1 of Gallionella sp. GTDB lineage: Bacteria > Pseudomonadota > Gammaproteobacteria > Burkholderiales > Gallionellaceae > Gallionella. The sequence continues at coordinate 4,115 of JAVHPV010000388.1, forward strand.
AATTTTTACCGCATGTCCCGCCTGCTCACTCAGTAGCTCGATCAAGGTCGCATCGTCATAGCACGCATCCATCACCAACAGCGAGGGCACGCTGCGCTGTAGATAATGCTGCGCAATAAAGGCTTGCATGATCTCTTGCGCCGTCAAACCTTCGGCATGATCGGGGAAAAAACTTTTATCACCTAAATGCCTGCCGCCGCGCATCATGGCGAGGTTGACGCAAACCCTATCGTCCTGTTGCGCTAACGCGATGATGTCCGCATCCGTTGCCGCACCCGTCGATTCGACAAACTGCTTTTGCTGAACCACGTGCAAATCACGCAACTGATCGCGCAATGCCGCAGCCTGCTCATATTCCTGCGCTTCAGCCGCCGCCTCCATTGCTTGACGTAACGACTGCGCCACTTCCTGATGCTTACCATTCAACAACAAGGTCGCATTGCGTATATCGGCCTGATAATTTTGCGCAGAAATAAGCTCTACGCAAGGCGCAGTACAGCGGCCAATTTGGTGCAACAAACAGGGACGCGTACGATTGTTAAACACGCTGTTCTCGCAGGTGCGAATGCGGAAAATCTTTTGCAGCAACTGCATACTCTCCTTAGCCGCCGAAGCGTTCGGGTAAGGACCAAAGTATTGATGCTGACGATTGGGCGCACCACGGTAATAGGTCAAGCGCGGATAACTTTCTCCTGTCAGTACGATATAAGGATAGGATTTGTCATCACGAAACAAAATGTTGTAACGCGGCTTGAGTGACTTAATCAGATTATTTTCCAGCAGCAACGCCTCAGCTTCGGAACGCACCACCGTCGTTTCAATGCGCGCGATATGCGACACCATCAAACGGATGCGCGGCGAGATATTGGTCTTCTGAAAATACGACGACACCCGCTTCTTTAACTGCTTAGCCTTGCCCACGTACAGCACATTGCCCTGCGCATCAAAATAGCGATACACGCCAGGCAATAACGGCAGACTGGCAAGAATAGGCTTGGGATCGAAGGGTTCGGGTTTTAAGGTAGGTGACATCAATCCAAATAATCCATTAGCATTTTTTTAATGACAATCAAGTGAGTCGCTTTAACGTAGGAGCGCGATTTATCGCGCGATAGC
>JAVHPV010000389.1:0-5217 GCA_036170775.1 Gallionella sp.
GAAAAGCCCGATAACGGTGACATTGTGGCGCAACAGTCCGTGCCTATTTTGCCCAATGATACGGCGCATGAGGTGTTTCAAAAGGTCACTGTTGCCGCAGAAATCGCGTTGGATAGCGTGCTTCCTGCTTTATTGGCAGGGCAAGCGCAGGCTGTTAAACAAGACTTGAGTCTAGGTGCGTACTTCGGCGGACGCAAAGCCGAGGACGGAGTCATTGATTGGTCGCAATCAGCGGCGGCTATCCATAATCTGGTGCGTGCTGTTGCACCACCCTATCCGGGGGCAATGACTCAGGTGATGGGCAAGCCACTGCGTATCTTGCAGACCTTAGCAATAAATTGCACGGCAGCCGAAATTGAGCCTCCCGCTTTTTATGTAAAAGAAGGTCAGGCATATGCTATTTGCGGTAGCGGCGTATTGCGCGTGATACGCTTTGAGTTGGCTGGTATCGAGATGAGCGCGGAGGATTTTGCTACACGTTATGGCTCTAAAAAATTTGAATTTAATCGTTAAGGGAAAAGCAATGAAAAAAGTACTGATTCTCGGTGTAAACGGCTTCATCGGTCACCATTTATCCAACAAAATTTTGCAGACCACCGACTGGGAAGTGTATGGCATGGATATGAGTACCGATCGTATTCGTGACTTGATCGGCCATGAGCGTTTCCACTTTTTTGAAGGTGACATCACCATCAACAAAGAGTGGGTCGAATACCACGTTAAAAAATGTGATGTGATTCTGCCGCTGGTTGCTATTGCCACCCCCGCAACTTACGTTAAACAACCCTTGCGTGTGTTTGAACTGGACTTTGAAGCGAACGTGCCTATCGTGCGTGCGGCGGCAAAATATGGCAAACATTTGATGTTCCCTTCAACCTCGGAAGTCTATGGCATGTGCCACGATGAGGAATTTGACCCAGAGAATTCTGAACTGATTTGCGGTCCGATCAACAAACCACGCTGGATATATTCTTGCTCGAAACAATTGATGGATCGCGTCATCTGGGGCTATGGCATGGAAGGCTTGAATTTCACGCTGTTCCGTCCGTTTAACTGGATTGGTGCTGGGTTGGATTCAATCAATACCCCTAAAGAAGGCAGCTCGCGCGTGGTCACCCAGTTCCTAGGGCACATCATGCGTGGCGAAAACATCAGTCTGGTGGATGGAGGACACCAAAAACGTGCCTTTACCTATATTGATGATGGCATCGAGGCGATGATGAAGATTATTGAAAATAAGGATGGTGTCGCTACGGGGAAAATCTACAACATAGGCAATCCTGCCAATAATTTCTCCATTCGTGATTTGGCCGACATGATGCTCAAATTGGCGGCTGAATATCCTGAATATCGTGATTCCGCCGCTAAGGTGAAAATCGTTGAAACGACTTCTACCGCTTATTATGGTAAAGGCTACCAAGACGTGCAGAATCGCGTGCCTAAAATCACTAATACTTGCGAAGAATTAGGCTGGGCTCCTTCCACTACCATGCCTGACACCCTGCGTAAGATATTTGATGCTTATCGTGGACAAGTGTCCGAAGCGCGAAAATTGATGGACTAAGCTTGGGACTGAACGTAACTTGGAAGGGCGGGCTCAGTCCCGCTCTTTTGCTTTTTCTAACGTCTGGAAAAACTTACCATGAAACAACTTGCCCTTAAGATTGATGTAGATACTTATCGTGGCACACGTGAAGGCGTGCCGCGTTTGGTTGAGACGTTGCAACGCTACCAAGCACTCGCTACGTTCTTCTTTAGTTTGGGGTCTGATCATACGGGGCGCGCCCTCAAGCGCGTATTTCGTCCTGGGTTTTTAAGTAAAGTATCGCGAACCTCGGTGGTCGAACACTACGGTATTAAAACGCTGTTGTACGGCACATTGTTACCTGGCCCCGATATTGGTAAAAAATGTGCTGACATTATGCGTTCGGTGCGTGATGCTGGTTTTGAAGTGGGCATACATTGCTACGACCATATTCGTTGGCAGGATTATGTGGTTGAAAAAGATGGGGAGTGGACTCGGCGTGAGTTGCAATGTGCCATAGATCGCTTCATAGAAATCTTTGGTGAAGCACCTCATGCACATGCGGCAGCGGGCTGGCAGATGAACCGCCATGCGCTACGCCTTATGCAACAACAAGGGTTTGATTACAGTTCCGATAGTCGCGGTACGCATCCCTACATCCCCACTTGGCAAGCTGAAATAGTTGCCTGTCCGCAATTACCTACCACCTTGCCGACCTTAGATGAGTTGATGAATCGCGATGGCATTACGTTAGATAATCTTGCACAACATCTCCTGCAACTTACAGAGCAAGCTCCTAGTACGGGGCATGTCTTTACGCTCCATGCCGAACTTGAAGGCGGGAAGCTAATGCCTGTTTTTGAGCAGTTGCTACAGGGCTGGCAAGCACAAGGCTACGCCTTGGTTTCCATGCAACAATACTTGCAAGAATTACCCGCTACCGCGTTGCCACGCCATGAGATGATCATGGCAGAAGTAGAAGGGCGCGTCGGGAAATTAGCTGTGCAGGGGGCAAAAAGCTAAGGAAGTGCTGATTTATTTTGTTTTATCATTGATAAAACAAATCGCTATTCGATAAGCTGGCAAGTCGCGGGTTATCCCATGTTGGCGTGAACTCAGTTATCTCCACTTGTGTGGAGATAACTGAATAAATCAGTGCTTCACTAAAGTATTGCCCAAACTAGCCGATAAGGCATGGAACGAACAGTGAGGGGAGCGAAATGCGAGATAGCAATGCGTTGCAAAACTGGGTGACTTTGCTGAGTCAAAGTGAGCTGCCTGTCTTGAAGCAGACCGCACGTGATTTGACTGCACTCAAAGCCGATGACAAAAGATTGAATGCCCATGCCGTAGCGCAGGTCATCGCGCATGACCCTATCATGACGGTGAAACTGTTGCGTTATCTACAGCGCAACAAACGCAGCACGCAAACCACCGAAGTCATGCAAATCGAACAAGCCTTGTTGATGTTGGGCTTGGAACCTTTTTTTAACAAAGTCGCGCCGCAACCCACGGTCGAAGAGCTACTCAAGTCGCATGTGATTGCGCTTCCCCCATTATTGCGCGTGGTGCATCGTTCGCATCGTGCCTCTGAATATGCAATGGATTGGGCGGTGCAATTGCACGACATGCATTTTGAAGAGGTGCGTATTGCCGCTTTGCTACACGACATCGCGGAAATTCTCTTGTGGTGTTTTGCCCCGACTGAAATGTTACTGATACGCGAGATGCAACAACAAGACAAAGCCTTGCGTAGTCGTGCGGTGCAAGATCAAGTGCTGGGATTTGCAATTGTCGATTTGCAAAAAGCCTTAGCGGAATCTTGGCAACTCCCGAGCTTATTACTTGATTTGATGGATGACGGACATGCACATCAATCCAGAGTTAAAAATGTCGTGCTGGCAGTTAATTTAGCACGCCACTCGGCGAATGGTTGGGATGATGCTGCGTTACCTGATGACTACCAAGATATTGGTGAATTGCTACGCATCCCCGCGCTCGATGTTATGGCGATGGTGGCAGCGGATGCTGGCCAAGCTTGCGATATTGCCAAGCCACATTAACCCAAAGAATGGGTTAATGTGTACGCTGCGTAGGAGCGCAATTTATTGCGCAATCATGACGAAGTTTGGGAATAGATAATTTTTGCTCTCATCAATAAAAATGCCCGCATTCGCGGGCATTTTTATTGATGATGAAACATAAGTTTAAGGTTTGCGTACCATGCGCGTCTCCACCCAGCCCTCAAAGCCCGAACCTTCAACTTTGAGCATGCCGTTTTGCTCTTCATCCACAATGGCCTCTTCGTCACGCTTCATGCTATGTGTGACTTTGGCTTTGGTGGATGCGCTTGCATACACTTTTACACCGTTGATCTTAGGTGTGACCACATCACCAGAGGCATATACCGCACCTGCTTGAGCGACCGTTCCCGCTTCTTGTGAAAGAGTCGCGTTGGTGCGGCGCAAAGATGGGTTGTCACGAATGGATTGCACCACTTTGTTGTAATTATCGAGGAACGAGGCCGCGATCACTTTACCTTCAGCGGTATTTTCATACGCACCGAATGCGCCTAAGCCACCCGCACCACCGAGTAAACCACCCACACCCCAGTCAGCTTTTTCCGCACTCCCAGAAGCCGCCGCGACTTGCAACCCGCTGCGAGCATCCGCCACCAACATCGAAGTTTGCGCTTGTTTGAATTTCACGCCAGCCGCGACCGCTCCTAAAATTGCGCCACCTGCACCAAACAAATTACCGAATCCCGCGAGTGCACCACCTGCACCCCCCGCATTACTTTCTGAGAACACCACATCAGGTGTCATCACATAGTCGGCGGTCACCATTTGCCCGCCGCCCATGTTTGAGCCGCCACGCGCCATACCGCGTTGTGCCAAGTCGCGTTCTTGCATCAGGTTTTGCATCGCCACACCACGCTCCACCACCATAAAACAATTTGATTGCTGAATCATCAAGCGAATCAAACCTGTCGCGGAAGGTAAGGAATACTTGCCCAATTTCGTAGCAAAGTCTTGTGGCTCAGCGACTGCCATCACGCCAATAGGACGGTCACACTTTTCCAGCTTGGCATGGCTTCCCTTAGAGCTTTCTGTGCCCGCCGAACCGCCAACAGGTCCTCCGCCTTCGCCCAACTTGAAATCACCCGCTTGCGCAAAATTGCTACTGAGTGACATGGCGATGGTGATGACTAACAGCTTTTTAAGCATTTTATTTCTCCCTTATAAAAAACGACCCAACGAAAGTCGCGTGATTATATTTACAGCGATTAGCAAAATCTATAGGTCAAATTATCTAGGCCGATAGGCCTATTGTTTTGTGCGTGGATCGGTGTTAAAGCTTAGTGATCGCATCAATAACCAACGGCATTAGATTAGGCTGCAAACAATCTATCGCAATGACATTGGGCGTAGAGCGTAACCAAGTGAGCTGGCGCTTGGCCAGTTGACGTGTGGCGGCGATGCCTTTCTCGGATAGCACTGCTTCCGCAATCTCACCTTCCATGAATTCCCACGCTTGGCGATAGCCCACGCAGCGCATCGAGGTCATGTCGCGATGCAAGGCGTACTTGTCACGCAGACCACGTAATTCATCCACCAATCCATCTTTCAGCATCTGCTCGAAGCGCACCGCGATGCGTTGGTGCAACACCGCGCGGTCGGACGGGATGAGGG
>JAVHPV010000390.1:0-3168 GCA_036170775.1 Gallionella sp.
CAAGCGACTTATCCCCTAACAGGCATTGCGGGACACCACCATATTGCCCCCACCCGTAAGACTGATCCTGGCCCATACTTCGATTGGATGCGTTACCTGCTGAGGGTTGCGCAAAAATAAGTAAACGCTGATGCTTCTGATAAAAAACGCCAAGCAATTTTTAGCTTGCAAAAATCCATTTCAATACTACAATTAGCGCAATTGCCGACAAAAAACACTACATCTAGTGGTTCGAGCAATATCTACACATAGACTAATTTTTCAGGGAGATGTATATGCTGCAAGCAGCTACCGACCATGTTTTGAACGCTCCAATCCCTTCTGTTTTACCCGCTGATTCTATAGTTTCTTCTGCCAGCCCCCTCGATCAATACAAAGTGATACGTCGCAATGGTTCGGTGGTGGTTTTTGAGCCGAACAAGATTTCGATTGCTTTGACCAAGGCATTTATTGCTGTCAATGGTGGGCAAGGCGCGGCTTCTGCGCGCATTCGTGAGTTGGTTGATCAACTGACCGCTGGTGTGGTGAACGCGTTGATGCGTCGCCAGCCGCATGGTGGCACGCTGCATATTGAAGATATTCAGGATCAAGTGGAACTGGGCTTGATGCGTTCTGGTGAACATGATGTGGCGCGTTCCTATGTGTTATATCGCGAAGAGCGTTCACGTTCGCGCGCCAAGAGCAAGGTTGTCGAGCCCGAGCACGTGATTAACGTGCTAGATGCCCAAGGCAATAAGCGTCCGCTGGATATCGTGCGACTCACGGCGTTAGTGCAATCTGCGTGTACGGGGCTGGGTGAGGCCGTGAATGCGGATGCCGTTATTAAACTGACATTGAAAGATTTGTACGATGGCGTATCACTGGCGGAATTGCGCAAATGCTTGATTTTGTCTGCGCGCTCTTTAATCGAGCAAGAGCCTGCTTACAATTTTGTCACGGCGCGCTTGTTGTTGAACAACATTTGTAGTGAGACTTTGGGCGAAGAGATTGCCCCCGAAGCAATGACGAGCCGTTATGCGGAATATTTTCCTAAATTCATCAAGCAGGGCATTCAAGCAGAGTTGCTCGATGTGCGTTTGGGGCAATTCGATTTGGTGCGTTTGGCGCAAGAGTTGGATGCCTCACGTGATTTGCAATTTGGTTATTTGGGGCTGCAAACTTTATATGATCGCTATTTCTTGCATATCCGTGGCAAGCGTATCGAGTTACCACAAGCCTTTTTCATGCGCGTAGCGATGGGCTTGAGCCTCAACGAAATCGACCGTGAAGCACACGCCATTGAGTTTTATCGTTTGTTGTCGAGCTTCGATTTTATGAGTTCTACCCCGACTTTATTCAATGCAGGTACCTTGCGTTCGCAGTTGTCCTCTTGCTATCTCACTACGGTTGCAGATGATCTGGATGGGATTTACGAAGCCATCAAAGAAAATGCGCTGCTGGCTAAATATGCGGGTGGTTTGGGTAATGACTGGACTCCCGTGCGTGCTTTGGGAGCGCATATCAAAGGCACCAATGGTGAATCACAGGGCGTGGTGCCGTTCTTGAAGGTGGTCAACGATACTGCGGTCGCGGTAAATCAAGGTGGCAAGCGTAAGGGCGCGGTCTGTGCGTATCTGGAAACGTGGCATTTGGACATCGAAGAGTTTTTGGATTTGCGTAAAAACACGGGCGATGATCGTCGTCGTACCCATGACATGAATACTTCCAATTGGATTCCTGATCTATTTATGAAACGCGTCATGGAAGGCGGCGATTGGACGCTGTTCTCGCCATCCGATGTACCCGATCTACATGATAAATTTGGGGCTGCTTTCGAGCAGGCTTATGTGGGATACGAAGCAAAAGCTGCCGCAGGTGAAATGCCACTATTCAAGAAGGTTGCTGCTGCCAGCTTGTGGCGCAAGATGTTGACTATGTTGTTTGAAACAGGCCATCCTTGGGTTACTTTCAAAGATCCATGCAATATCCGTTCTCCGCAACAACACGTGGGCGTAGTGCACAGCTCCAACTTGTGTACTGAAATTACGCTGAATACCAATGAAGACGAAATTGCCGTGTGTAATTTGGGTTCGGTAAATTTGGTGGCTCACCTCTATCCTAAAGGGCATGCCCAAGCTGGGCAGATCAATCACGAAAAGCTGCGCCGTACGATAAATACCGCCATGCGTATGTTGGATAACGTGATCGACATCAATTATTACGCAGTCGCTAAAGCGCGTAATGCCAACCTAAAACATCGTCCTGTGGGGCTCGGCATCATGGGCTTCCAAGATTGCTTGCATGAATTGCGGATTGCTTATGCGTCGCAAGCGGCGGTTGAATTTGCTGATCGTTCTATGGAAGCAGTGTGTTATTACGCTTACTGGGCTTCTACTGCGTTGGCTGAAGAACGTGGTCGCTATGCCACTTACCGTGGCAGTTTGTGGGATCGGGGCATCTTGCCGCAAGACTCGCTGGCCTTGCTGCGCGAGGCACGTGGTGGCTATGTTGAAGTGGATATGTCCACCAGCATGGACTGGGATGCCTTACGTGCACGAATTGCGCAACATGGTATGCGTAATTCCAACTGTGTGGCGATTGCCCCTACCGCGACTATCTCAAACATTATCGGAGTGTCGGCTTGTATCGAGCCGACCTACCAAAATCTTTTCGTTAAATCGAATTTATCGGGTGAGTTCACTGTTATCAATGAACATTTGGTCGCAGACCTGAAACAACTGGGTTTGTGGGATGAGGTGATGATTGCTGACCTCAAGTATTTCGATGGCAGCTTGACCAAAATCGACCGTATTCCTGCCGAATTGCGTGAGCAATACGCGACGGCATTCGAAGTTGATGCGCAATGGTTGATTGAAGCGGCTTCCCGTCGCCAAAAATGGATAGACCAAGCGCAGTCATTGAATATCTATATGGCTGGAGTGTCTGGGCGTAAGCTGGATGAAACCTATAAGCTGGCATGGCTGCGCGGCTTGAAGACCACCTATTACCTGCGTACCTTGGGGGCAACCTCCGCAGAAAAATCAACCGGTCGAGCGGGCGCATTGAATGCCGTCCCTAGCCACGGTGGAGTCGTAGAAGAACCCAAATTCTGCTCGATAGACAACCCAGAGTGCGAAGCTTGCCAATAGGCAAGTGAGCGGTTTGGGTTGCGGTGTAGGCTAACTTGCG
>JAVHPV010000390.1:3268-5203 GCA_036170775.1 Gallionella sp.
GAAGCTTGCCAATAGGCAAGTGAGCGGTTTGGGTTGCGGTGTAGGCTAACTTGCGAAGCAAGTTAAACCCCTTGTAGAGGTGGCCGAAACCACAACGGATTTGGCGAAGCTTGTTACATAGATAAGCAAGCAGAGACATTGCAATATAAAGATATTGTTGCAGGTGCTGAACCATTCAACACGCTGTAATTATTTAGAATAAACAAGGGGAAATTTATGCTGACTTTTGACGATGAAATCCAGCCAAGTACACTGAGTCTGGGCGCAGGACTGGCTGCGGGCTTAGGTGGCTTGGTAACTCAACCTGTGACGGCGGTAGAGGTGGCTTCGATCCAAACCAAATCAACTTCAACAGGACGTATTCGTGTTGAAGATAAGCGCATCATCAATTGCAATGCCGATGTGAATCAGTTAGTGCCGTTCAAATACAAGTGGGCGTGGGAAAAGTATCTGGCCGCTTGCGCGAACCATTGGATGCCTCAAGAAGTGAACATGACGGCAGACATTGCGCTATGGAAGAGCGATCGCTTGAGCGAGGATGAACGCCGCTTAATTAAACGTAATCTGGGATTTTTTACGACCGCCGATAGTTTGGCGGCGAACAATATCGTGCTGGGTTCGTATCGTCACATCACCAACCCAGAATGCCGTCAATTCCTGTTGCGCCAAGCCTTTGAAGAGGCAATCCATACGCACGCCTACCAGTACATCGTGGAAAGTTTGGGGTTGGATGAAGGCGAAATCTTCAACATGTATCATGAAGTTCCTAGCATTCGTAACAAAGATGAGTTCTTGCTGCCGTATATCGACGTGCTAACCAACCCAGAGTTTAAGACAGGTACGCTGGAAACAGACCAAGCACTCTTACGTAGTCTCATCGTGTTTGCCTGCATCATGGAAGGGCTGTTTTTCTATGTTGGGTTTGTGCAGATTCTTGCCTTGGGTCGCCAAAATAAAATGACAGGTGCGGCAGAGCAATACCAATACATATTGCGTGACGAGTCTATGCATCTGAATTTTGGTGTGGATGTCATCAATCAAATTAAGATGGAAAATCCACATTTGTGGACTGGCGAATTTCGTGAAGAGATACGTGGTCTGATACAAAAAGGCGTAGAGCTTGAATATGCATATGCCGAAGATACTATGCCGCGAGGGGTACTCGGATTGAATGCAACGATGTTCAAAGAATACCTTCGTTTCATCGCCAATCGTCGTTGTCAACAAATTGGCGTTGACGTGTTGTATCAAGGTGCTAATAATCCGTTCCCGTGGATGGCGGAAATGATTGACTTGAAAAAAGAAAAAAACTTTTTCGAGACACGGGTGACTGAATATCAGAGTGGTGGTGCGTTGTCTTGGGATTGAGCAATGGATTTTCCCGTGAATTGTCTGTAGATGTTCGACAATTTTGGGAGCATGAGCTTTAGGTCGTGTGTGAAATTTGGCGCGGGCTGAAGGGGTGGTCGTCGTAGGTGTTCTATTTCGTTAACTTTCATTATTGTAAGGAGGTTGAAATGGCAGCAGAGAAGAAAACTAAACCAGCAGCAAAAAAGGCGGAGGCCAAGTCCGTAGCGAAGAAACCAGTAGTCGCGAAAAAACCCGCAGTGAAGAAAGCCGCTCCCGCAGCCAAGAAACCTGCTGCGAAAAAAGCAGTGGCAGCCAGGCCCGTAGCGAAGAAGGCGGTAGCCGCGAAAAAACCAGTAGTGAAGAAAGCTGCTCCCGCAGCTAAGAAACCTGCTGCGAAAAAAGCAGTGGCAGCCAAGCCTGTAGCGAAGAAAGTGGTAGTCGCGAAAAAACCAGCAGTGAAGAAAGCAGCTTCCGCAGCTAAAAAACCTGCTGCGAAAAAAGCAGTGGCAGCCAAGCCTGTAGCGAAGAAAGCGGTAGCCGCGAAAAAACCAGCAGTGAAGAAAGCTGCTCCCGCAGCTAAGAAAC
>JAVHPV010000391.1:0-5184 GCA_036170775.1 Gallionella sp.
GGCTCGCACCCGTACCTTGCGCTGTGCGTGTTGCTGCATTGATTTCAATTGTCATGTTACTTCTCCAAAAAACAGAATCATCCGCGACCAGATGATTCTTTTAACGCGACAATCACCCTGATTGCCGCTCATTCTTGCAGCGTGCCGCCCAGTCACTTATTCAGCGAATAGCGAACTCACCGATTCTTCGTTATTGATGCGACGTATCGTTTCAGCCAGCAGCTCAGCGGTACTTAACTGACGAATCTTTTTGCAATTGCGTGCAGCCTCGCTTAATGGGATGGTATCCGTCACCACCAGCTCATCCATCGCGGAATTGTTAATCCGTTCAATTGCAGGCCCAGACAACACGGGATGAGTGCAGTAAGCTAAGACGCGCACCGCACCACGTTCTTTCAATGCATTAGCAGCCTCACACAGCGTGTTGGCGGTATCCACCATATCATCCATGATTAAGCAGGTACGCCCCGCCACCTCGCCGATAATGTTCATTACTTTCGCCACGTTAGGCTTAGGACGACGCTTATCAATGATAGCCAGATCGGCATCCAACTGCTTAGCCAGTGCGCGTGCGCGCACTACACCACCCACATCGGGCGACACCACGATCAAGTCTGGATAGTTATGCTTCCACACATCCGACAATAAAATTGGGCTGGCGTAAATATTATCCACAGGAATATCGAAAAAACCCTGAATTTGATCGGAGTGCAAATCCATCGTCAGCAAGCGATCCACCCCCGCGCCAGTCAGCATGTCCGCAACTACTTTAGCGGTAATAGCAACCCGCGCCGAACGTGGGCGACGATCTTGACGGGCGTAACCAAAGTAAGGCATCGCCGCCGTGATACGGCCAGCGGAAGCACGCTTGAGCGCATCCACCATCACCATCACTTCCATCAAGCTATCGTTCGTAGGGGCACAAGTTGATTGCAGCACGAACACGTCTTTACCGCGCACGTTTTCCAGCAACTCAACCATCACTTCGCCGTCGGAAAAACGACCAACCGTAGCACGCCCCAAATGGATGCGCAGTTGCTGTGCAACAGCTTCTGCGAGCTTAGGATTGGCATTGCCAGTGAACACCATCAAGCTATCGTGAGACACGTGCCACCCCTTCAATTTGATAAAAACGACAGGGCACACGCCCGAGAATTTGGCTTAGTCCAACCGCTTTGCGAGATTGCCCGTTAACTTTCTCAGCACAGCCTAAGCCGAAACTACAATTTTGGCTGGGGAGGTAGGGATCGAACCTACGAATGCCGGAATCAAAATCCGGTGCCTTACCACTTGGCGACTCCCCAATAACTTTTACTCAGTCACCCAATCATGCAACGGATGCCTCATCAAACCTTGCGCTAACACACCACGCATATCAACAGGCAACTGCACGATAACGGCTTGGGCTTGGCTGCGAGTTGCAAACTCAGCAAATACACATGCCCCAGAACCCGTCATCATTGCCTTGCCGTAACACCCTAGCCACGCAATATAATCAGCCACTTGCGGGTACATTTTACATACCACTGCTTGCAGATCATTACGCAACTTTTGACGATGCTCAGTCGAGAGGGCGCGCATTGTGATGGAAAGCGAATCGCGTGTCAATTCCGGATGCGTAAAAATTTGCGCGGTGGGCACATGTACGGGTGGAAATAGCACCACATACCACGCTTCACCGACAGAGCAAACCTGTAAACGCTCCCCCACACCTTCGGCAAAAGCGTTTTCACCAAACACAAACACGGGCACATCCGCGCCCAAACGCAAGCCCAAGGCCATCAGTCGCTGCCGTGGCAGGTCTAATGACCACAAACGATTCAGCGCAATCAGCGTGGTCGCAGCATCTGAACTTCCACCCCCCAAGCCACCGCCCATTGGAATACACTTTTCTACAGCAATGTCCACGCCCAACACACAGCCCGTTTCCGCTTGCAGCAAACGCGCGGCACGCACACATAAATCTTGTTCGGCGGTCACACCCGCAATCTGATTGGTTCGCTGCACCAGCCCATCACTACGCAAGGAAAATTGCAACGTGTCTTGCAAATCAATAAAGCGAAATTGGGTTTGCAACAGGTGATAACCGTCGGCTCGACGACCCACTACATGCAAAAACAAATTCAGTTTCGCGGGCGCAGGGCACACTAAAGTTTGCATCATAACTGCCACTCATCTATCAATAATTGCACCTGCAAATCTGCATGTTGCAGGGATACTCGCTTGGGCAGACTATCGACCTTGTCGTCGCCATAACTCAAGTAACGCACCACCCAAGCATCTTGTCGCAACACACTAACGCGCCCCAATGCGTCACGCTCAATTTGCGCCTCACCGCCAGGGGCGGGCAAACCGAGCAACCAGTGATGCAATCCCGTGAACGGCAAATGCCAACCCAGCACTTGCTGCATGAGTAATTGCATATCTTGCGCCTGATAATGCTTACCGCCTTGTTCGAGCGTGGACTGCTGCGCATCGCGCTGAATACGCGCAACTGTTTGCCCCAAGGGGGCAAGCAGCAACACTTCATCGCTTGCCAGTTGATGATCCCAGCGTACGCCCGCCGAATGGCGTTGACCTTGATAGTTAATCGCCACGCGTCCTTGCAAGATAAAGGGCGTTGCTTCCACTTGGTCGGGACGACTAGGCGCAGGTGTGGGCGCAAATAACGTGGCACAGCCACTCAAACACAGCACGCAGACCGCCAACCAGACCAACCGCATACTCAGGGCATCAACCGCTTCATCACAGCGGGCAATTGCGTGTTGTCAGGATGCGCTTTTAAGCTCTCTTGCCAAACGCGCCGAGCAGCCTCCTTATCACCACTCGCCCACAGAGCCTCGCCCAAATGTGCGGCGATTTCTGGATCAGGATTCCCCGCAAAAGCACGACGCAACATCTTGATACTGTCGTCAAACTTGCCTGAACGGAAATAACCCCAACCCACACTATCCATAATGGCGATGTCATCGGGAGCGAGTTGAAACGCTTTTCCCACGAGCTTATTAGCTTCTTCGACACGAAGATTCCGCTCTAACAAGCTATAGCCCAACGCGTTATAAGCATGGGCGTTATCAGGCTTAAGCTGAATCAGCTTGCGCAATAACTGCTCCGACTTTTCATATTGCCCCAACTTATCCGCCAACATTGCCGTTTCATAAAGCAAATCGGGATGATTGGGCAGCTTGTCCAAACCTTGCTGCAACACTTGATAAGCATCCTCGATGCGCTTTGCCTCACGCAACAATTGCGCCTCGATCAACAAGAGCTGCACGCGCTGCTGATTACTGTTTGCCATCGCTTGGTGCAACACCTCGCGCGCCGCATCTAATTGCCCTTGCTTACCTAACAAATACGCCAGCCGTATTTGCGCAGAGAATTGATACTCCCCCGCCTTAACCTCACGATAACGCGTAATAGCCTCGGCCTCATCTTCCTTCGCTTCGCCTAACTGCCCTAGGTAATACTGCACCGTATCCTGATCTTTTTTACCCTTGCTCAGAGACAGCTTGAGCTGCGTCTCCGCCCCTGCATAATCACGCAACTGCAAGGAAATCAGGGCAATCGCGAACGCCATTTCAGGGCTTTCTGGATTCTCGTCTGACAAACGCTGAAATTCCGCGCGGGCAGCCTGATATTGCTTTTGCTCTAGTAGCGCACGGGCATACTGCAAACGAATATCACGCGACTTGGGATATTCCGACAAATAACGACGCAACACCTCAACCGCTTGCGCAGGCTTGGTTTTTTGCAAGGCTTGCGCCTCCAGCGCAACGCCCATTTCCCATTCTGGGCGCAAACTGCGCGCCATGCCCACCTCACTCAGTGCCAACCCCAATTCGCCTTTGTTAAATGCCAACTGCGCCACGGCCCAATGCGCCTCGGCAACTTTGGGGTAAGGCGCAGCCAACTCACCCATCATTTTCAGCGCGGCAGGCTTATCGGGATAAGGCGCGAGCATTTGATAAATCTGCAAAAAGGTCAGCCCCGTTTTCGCGACATCCTCTTGCAGCACTTTGGCAAACTCTTGCTGCGCCTCAGCCAACTTACCACCCCGCAACAAAATCGACGACAACATACGCGTTGCCACGGCTGCGGTCGGCTCAACCTCCTGCCACAACCTAAAAGCCTCTAGGGAACGATTCATATCGCCCGACTCCACCGCCAATTGCGCTGCGCGCCGCGCCAAACGAGGATCGCGCGTCTTACGCGCAATATCGCTACTGCCTTCCACGGCCAAGGCTTTTTCGCCGCGCTGATTAGCGATTTCGGACAACAGAAACTCATACAGCAACTCATCACTCAACGCGATATTAGGCAAAATCGGCGTAGCTTCGTGCTTCTCTTCGGGTGCAGCAACCGCCTGTTCCGGCACAGGCGCAGCATCACGCTGCGGTACTTGCGCGCAGGCACTCAATAACAAACTGCTAACGATAAATAATTTGATCGGCTTCATAACGACACGGCAATTGACGGGGCGCACATATTAGCAAATAAGCCACTAGCCAAGGGACTTGATAAATCCCCCAATGCTCACACACTGCGACTTTAGCCAAGATAACTGCAATTGGATGATGCGCGGTTCAATTCGACTATAGACAGGGAATCCCCGCCTTAACTCAAGAACTTAAAATGAAATACGATAAATGCTTGGTGATATTTCTGGACCGAGATGATGAAGCAATTCCGAGAGCATTTCTTTCTCGCCTTCTCTAGCTTGTGCCACCCCATCAAATTTGAAGCCGTCGACAGCAGACCAACTCCCCTGCCCCTCTAATAACAAAGCACCATTTTCTGTACTCAGGGTTGCCAGCAAGTTACTCTTATTTGCCACAATGTTGAGCTTATAGTTACCCAGCGGATCTATCGTCGAGAGCGCTGAACCAGCCTGATGCCAGTACACAGTTGCAGCACCTTGAATTTCTTGTCCTTTTAGCGATAAAAGCGGGCTCTCGAATAACATATTCCCCGTAAATTGAGCGGGCTGAAGGAATGATGACAAGGCACCGATACTGGTTGCGGGGAGTGGAATTCGCACTTGATGCAGCGTGACTTCTTGCCTGTCTATCAACAACTGCATGGGGAGCGTAGCCAGCAAATCATCCCAAGTAACCAATGCCTCTATTTGCCCACGTAATAAGGCACTCGGTTTTATTTCCCAACTTAATGCGTGTAATACCAACG
>JAVHPV010000392.1:0-1176 GCA_036170775.1 Gallionella sp.
CCTGCTGCGTCATGCTGGCAATCGCCCGTGTGCTGTCCACGAACTCTTTGACCGAATCGGCAATTTGATTCACGGCGACCTGCACGGTTTTAATTTCGCCCACCATCGCCGCCACGTTCTGATTACCTTGTTGAGTTTGAGCGAGGCTTTGCTCAGACAGCTTGCGCACATCTTGGGTGTTGGCCGCCACTGAATTGATGCTCACGGTGATTTCTTCAACCGCTGCGGCAGTCGAGGCCGCAGCTTCGCTTTGTGCTTGTGAACCTTGAGAAATCTGCAAGGATGCCGCCGACAGTGTGGTGGCGGAAGAGGTCACCGCGTTGCTGTTGCTGTTCACCTGCCGAATGATGTTGGCAAAATTATCAATCAGCGCATTAAATGCTGTTGCTGCCAAGGCAATGCCATCTTTGCCCCACACCCTAACGCGCGCATTCAAATTGCCATCTGCCGCCATGCGCGTCATCACGTCGCGCATCTCCCCCACCGAACGATTGATGCCCGTGACAACGATGTAACTCAATACACTGGCAACCCCCACCCCGAACAACACACAAAGCAATAAAATCATCTCGGCGCGATGTGCCTCAGCGACCGCCGTGTCATAGGCTTGTTTAGCCGCCTCGTTTTCATGGTCTGCGATCTTACGTCCTTGCGCCACACCGATTTCTAACAATGGCAAGGTTTTCAGCAATACTATTTTTTCAGCAGCCTCGTAATTACCCGCTTTCAGTTGCGCCACCGCTGGCAACAATCCTTCTTGCACATAAGTTCCACGCGCCTCTTTGAAGGCCACCAAAGCTTGCTTACCCTCTTCGCTGCGGACATTTTTTTCCATTTCAGCAACATATTCATCAATTTTGGTTTTGTTATCCGCAACCGCTTGGAAATGCTTACCAATGTCATGATCTTGCATGGTCGCCAAGACGCTGCGCGGGTCATGCTGCAAGGCGGCCATAATCTCCGCCGAGTTATTTTCCATGGTGTACATCACCCGATTGATTTCACGAATCAAATGCAAGCGCCGATTCGCAATATCCTCCGTCGCGCTTTGCATATTTGTGAAAGCCGAGTAAGCCACCCCCAGCATGATCGCAACGACCATTCCAATCACGCCCAACAGCAACATCAAACGCGCCCTAATTGTTATATTTCTTAGCATTTCTTACTCCTAAATAT
>JAVHPV010000393.1:0-1173 GCA_036170775.1 Gallionella sp.
TATCAGCATCGCATCGCCATAACTAAAGAAGCGATATTCTTGTAGCACGGCATGACGATATGCCGCCAACATCTCGCGTACTCCACCAAAAGCACACACCAACATGAGCAAGGTGGACTTGGGCAAATGGAAGTTGGTCAACAACACATCAATCACCTTGAAGTGATACCCAGGGGTAATGAAGATGCGCGTTTCTCCTGAACCTGCTACCAACTTGCCCCCCGCAGCGGCACTTTCCAAAGCGCGCAAGCTGGTCGTGCCGACTGCGATAACCCGACCACCTGCCGCATGTGCTGCACTAATCGCGTCCACCGTCGGTGGTGGAATCTCATAACGTTCGCTATGCATTTGGTGTTCGTGTAGAAATTCGGCGCGCACGGGTTGAAAGGTGCCCGCCCCCACATGCAAAGTGACATAAGCGATACGCACGCCCTTATCGCGCAAGGCTTGCAGCATAGCCTCATCAAAGTGCAGCCCAGCCGTGGGCGCAGCTACCGCACCTGCCTCGCGGGCAAATACCGTTTGATAACGCTGCTCATCCGTGCCATCAGCAGCATGGGTAATGTAAGGGGGCAAAGGCAAGCGGCCATAGCGTTCCAGCAAAGTGAGCACATCCTCATCCGCCATAAAGCGCAAATGAAAAAACTCACCCGCACGTCCCAACACCTCAACCTCTAGTTGATCTGCGAGAAACAAACGACTGCCCGCTTTGGGCGATTTGCTGGCACGCACTTGCGCCAGCACCTCATGCACATTTAAGACGCGCTCGACCAGCACTTCGATTTGCCCACCACTCGCTTTCACGCCAAACAAGCGCGCTTTAATCACGCGCGTATCGTTTAGCACTAACACATCGTTAGCATTTACCCAGCCCAGCAAATCGCTAAAACGCGCATCCTGCAAGTGCTCGCCCTGCACCCGCAACAGCCGACTTGCCCCGCGTATCTCTGGCGGATGTTGGGCAATCAAGGATTCTGGCAGCGCAAAATCAAATTGTTCGGTCCGCATAAAACAGCACTCTTTTCACAAAGGGCGCGATTGTAGTTGAAGTGGCTATACGTTTCATGGATAATGCGCACCGCTCAGCCGGGGTGATGGAACTGGTAGACGTGCTGGACTCAAAATCCAGTGCCTGAAAGGGCGTGGGGGTTCGATTCCCCCCCCCGGCACCAA
>JAVHPV010000394.1:0-5126 GCA_036170775.1 Gallionella sp.
AAGGTCATCGGAGTCGCGTAGGCTTGGCTGTTGCGTAATGAGCTGCTGCACTATACTTCCCATAGACAGTCGTTTTTATCCCGATGGATATTGATAAGCAATCTGAAAGAGGCTCAAGGTTATGCAACAACAATTTTGCTGGTGGCATCCAGGTGACCTAGACGGTTTTTTTGGTCTATTCGTAGACAATCTCATCCAGCTAATTCTGATTGTGGTGCTGTGCAGCGTCATTTTGCATATGCCTAGCGAGATGGTGTATGGGCGCATTCTTCCTGGCGTGGCAGTGAGCTTGCTACTGGGAAATATTTTCTATGCCTTGCAAGCGCGCGCTTTGTTTCGCCGTACTGGACAGGTGCAAGTGACGGCCTTGCCCTATGGGGTAAACACGGTTTCGCTATTTGCTTTCATTCTGTTTGTGATGAAGCCCGTGTTGGATCAAACCCATGACGTGGAATTGGCTTGGCAAGTTGGCTTGGCGGCTTGCTTAGGTTCGGGTCTGATCGAACTGGGCGGCGCATTTGTTGCGCCTTGGGTAAAAAAGATCACCCCGCGCGCAGCCTTGCTAGCGACGTTAGCGGGCATTGCCATCACTTTTATTTCTATGGATTTTTGCTTTCGCATCTTTGCTGACCCACTCGTTGGCTTTATTCCATTGGCGTTCATTCTTATCCAATATATCGGTCGCATTGTGCTTCCTGCGCGCATCCCCGCAGGGCTGGTTGCCATCATCAGTGGCAGTGCGTTAGCTTGGGGCATGGGCAGAATGGATTCCACCGCGCTGGTGAATGCGATGCACATCCAGATGCAAATGCCCCATTTATTTATCAGCGAGTTGCTGGGGGCGACCTTCTCCGCCTACCTGGTTACTTTTTTACCTGTAATTATTCCCATGGGACTGTTTAACTTGCTCGGCTCTATGCAAAATTTGGAAAGCGCGGAAGCGGCAGGTGACGCATATCCCGTGAAAAGCTCGCTAGTCGCCAACGGTTTAGGCACGGTAGTGGCCGCCTGTTTTGGCAGCGTATTTCCGACCACAATTTATATTGGTCATCCAGGCTGGAAAAAGATGGGCGCGCGAGCGGGATACTCCATCGCAAACGGTGTTGCGATCACCTTGTTGTGTTTGTTTGGTCTAGTCAGCTTTGTTTCCGCATTGATTCCTGTGGAGGCTGGGGCAGCAATTCTGCTGTGGATCGGCATTACTATCGCCGCGCAAGCATTCCAAGCCACGCCACGCGAACACGCCCCCGCTGTGGTGATTGGCTTCTTCCCCGCATTGGCTGCGTGGGGTTTGCTGATATTGGAAAGTGCATTACATGCGGCCGGAACGAATATCGAGGAGGTCAGCATCAACGCCTTAGCCATGCAGTTGCCTATCGCGGGGATGATCTCGCTTGAGCGCGGGTTCATCTTTACCTCCATGATTTTGGCGGCAATGACGGTCTGTCTGATAGAAAGAAAATATCGCGCTGCCGCCGCTTGGGCCGCCGTGGCAGCGGCAGTTAGCGCGACAGGGTTGATGCACGGATACACAATCAGCAACGGGGCGATCATCAATGCCTATGGTCCATCGCACACGTGGCCATTTGTGCTGGGCTACAGCGGAATCGCACTGGTGTTTTTCGTGCTTGGGTGGTTAGCGGAGCACCCTAGAAATGCTCGTTGAGCGGCATCGCCAACAACACCATGGAAAGTCAATCAAGGCAAGCGCATACGGAAACAACCACCCGATGCCGCCAGTGCATTGCCGTTACTTAACGCTATCGAACCTTGTTGATTTTGCAAACGATGTAACTCGGCAATTTTACGCGCCAGATACAAACCTAATCCCGTGCCTTTACCACTGACTGCCGCAGGTTGCTCACCCACACTGGACAACACCTCTTGAGCATATCCCGCGCCATCATCCAACACCTCTAACACCAAAATCTGCTCTTGTGTGTAGGCATTGAGCTGGATGCGTTGATGTGCGTAACGGCAAGCGTTGTGCAATGCGTTAGCCAAGGCCATACGCACCAGCGCATCATCAAAAAAGGCACAGGCTGGGGCACGTAGCGCATCCACCTGAATCACCAATTGCGGGAATAGTTCGGTGTATTCAGCCGCCAGAATCGCCATGAAATCTGCGGGGCTGACCGAATCGACATTCACCGACAACATGTCTTCTGACTCTCGATACACCAGCAACATCTCCGACAGTCGCCGCGACGCATTCATCGCTATTTCCACTTCTGGCTGAGCATCGCCGCGCTGCCCCAAACGTAACGCAAGCTCGGCAAGCTGATTTTTCACATCATGTACCACGGCGGAATAAAGTGCATTCATCACAGTTCGTTGTTCAAGGATTGGACTTCAATTGCTTGAGCAAGGCATCTATTTGCTCCAGCTTGACATGGTCGGGCGATTTTTTGCGCAGGGCTTCGCGGTAACTGAGGCACTGTGCCAACTTCTCTGCACTTCTGCCATTGCGCACCAAATCAAAAGCAATCACATACGCGGCATTGCCCAATATCTGTAAATTATTCGGCAAACGATTGGCGGCTTCACTCAGCATCGCTATTGCCTCAGACAATTGTCCTGCCTGCGCTTTGCGCACCCCTTCGTTGTTGAGCAACACCACTTCGCGCGTACTCGCGTCGATTAGAGCACGCGCCTCTTCGGGGGCTTTGCCAGTCGCCACCAACAAGGAATGAACTTTATTTTTAACCGCCTCGTTTTCATGATTATTTTGCACAGCATGTTGCAATAACTGCGTCGCTTGCGCTTCTCGCCCGAGGGCAAAGCAAGCGTTCGCCATCGTCATCACCACCTCGGCTGACAAGTCTCCCAATTGTGCTTGATTCAACACCTGATCCAACGCGGCTTGAGCAAGATCAAGTTTTCCTGCGGCCTTATAAACCAAGCATTCATTGGCGGTTAACAAGGCTTGGCTATGCGCATCTGAATAGGCCTTGTGCGCCTCTTTGACCACCCCGATCGCCTCCTCCGCTTTCCCCTGATCGACCAGAGCATTAGCTAACAACACAAAATCATCCGCCTCTCGCACAGGCGAATACTTATGCCGTTGCAGGGTTGCGCGCATCATAGCTTCCGCCAATTCAGGTTGCCCTGTGGTTAACGCCAAAGAACTTAAATTACGTATACGGCTCATCGTCCCCGGTGAAATCTCTTGGGCTTTTTGCAGCAACGCCAGCGCGTCTTTAGGCTTACCGCTTTCGGCCAGTAACTTGCTCAAAAAATCATAACTCGCCAAAAACTGCGGACTTTCCACCACGATCTCTTCCACCACCGCGATAGCTTCCGCCTGCTTATTCAGTTGCACGAGAGCTTTTGCCAAACCCAATTTAGCCCAAGCCACGGGACGCATACCCAGCACTTCGCGGTACAACTCTGCAGCTTGTTCGGGGCGATTATTACGCATCAGAGCCGCCCCTTTGATTTTGCATAAATCAAAGTAATACTTATCCTTATCGGCAAGCAACTTATCGCACTCTGACACCACAGCACGCCAATTTTTGTTATCAGCGGCGTGATCTATGGCAGTAAAAATCTTTTGCCGCGCTAACAGCTTCTCTAAGCGCAAATTAAATTGCGCGGCGGTAAACGGTTTGAGTAAATAATCATCGGGAGCGCATTCACACGCCGCCACCACTTTTTCATACGCCTGCTCGGCGGTGATCATAAAAAAGATGGTATTGCGCTTAATCACATCATGGGTGCGCAGATACTCTAGAAACTGCTGGCCATTCGCCCCCTCACCCAAGGCGTAATCACACAGAATGACGTGATATTGATTGACAGCAATTCGCTCTAACGCCTCTTTGACGGTAGACACCACGTGCAACTTGGCAAAGCCCGCACTCGACAAAGACATGCGTAATTGCGAACGCATCCCTTCCATGTCATCAATGACCAACACCCATAGCTCTGAAACAGGGGTAACAATAGCCAACGCAAACTCTCCTTATGCCGAAGTTATCGCAACTTAGGGAAATGCTGATTTATTCATCAACGAATTATTTGGATTCAATCAGTTATGCCAGCGGCAATTCATCATTACTCATGCCGATCGAGGCCACCTCATCCAACGCCTTCAAAAAATGTGCCTGTTCGTGCAATTTTGCCAGCGGCTCGGCATGCGGTTTGCCCCGCATCTGTGCCAAACGCGCCTTGCTGGTCACGGGCATCTCCCAATGCAATCCTTGTAGCAGCTCATCCGCCAACTCAGGTTTATTGCACACCAGCACCATATCGCAGCCCGCATGGAGTGCCGCTTCAGCGCGTTGCACAATGCCGCCCGCCACCGTTGCGCCTTCCATACTCAAATCATCACTAAAAATCACCCCGTCGAAACCCAGTTTGCCGCGCAAAATGTCTTTCAACCACACTTTAGAAAAACCAGCGGGATGCGCATCCACCTTGGGATAAATCACATGTGCTGGCATCACCGCTGTCAAACCATTTTCAATCAGGCGACGGAACGGAATCATATCCGCCATTTCAATATCCACCAACGCACGCTCATCGACAGGAATATCCAGATGCGAATCCGCCACCACATAACCGTGCCCCGGAAAATGCTTGCCCACCGAATGCATTCCCCCCTCTTTCAGTCCTTGCAACAGGCTTTGCGCCAACTCAGCAATGGCTTGCGGATCACGGTGAAACGCCCGATCACCGATCACACTACTCACCCCATAATCCATATCCAACACGGGCGTAAAACTAAAATCCACCCCGCAAGCGCGCAACTCCGCCGCTAACACATAAGCGGCTTGATGCGCTAAGTGTCGCGCTTGTTGCGGATGCCTATCCCATATTTTCCCCAGCTCGCGCATCGGCGGAATCTTGGTAAACCCCTCACGAAAACGCTGCACCCGCCCACCTTCATGATCCACCGCCACTAACAATGTCGGCGTGCGCAGCGCATGAATTGCGGTAATCAACTGCGTGATTTGGCTGGGCGATTCATAATTCCGTTTGAATAAAATCACCCCACCCACCAGCGGATGACGCAAGCGCGCCTCATCCTCTGCTGTGAGCTGCGTACCTACCACATCCAACATTACTGGCCCTAGCCCCATACTGTTCTCCAATTTATACCGTTAACAAATTCACCACTAAAC
>JAVHPV010000395.1:0-1165 GCA_036170775.1 Gallionella sp.
CATAGAACGACAACGGGTGAGTGTCTATAAAATCAAAAATAAATGCTTAGGGAGATGACAAATAAATCAGCGTTTCCCTGAGTTGGGCAGCGAGTTGGTAAGGGGATTGTCACAACTGTGCTTATCCATAAAACTGCTATTTCGGTTTGGTTTTACTCAACAGTTGCGCGCTCCATTGCGCGCTGAGCTTACGTTCTTGGCGCGCTTCTAACATACGTAACATAAACGGGCAGTCGTCGCGGTGGATGGTGATGCCGCGATCACGGGTGATGTAGCCAACAATGGCTTGCGGGGCAACGGGGTTACAACATTTGGCAAGTTGGGTGGTTAAATTGCCTATGCCGCCCACGACGATCCCGTTAGCAGCGAGTTTTTCGTCAGGAGCTTTACTGATTTTCGGTTTGGCTGCTTCGATAATTTTCTGCGGTAATTCTTGTTGAATAGCGAGTGCCACGCGGCGCGGCGTAATCAAGCCTCTGCCGAGGGCGGCGAGCAACTCATCAAGTTTGTTGAAGTGCAAGCGCTGCGCAAGTTTTTCTTGGTTGACTGCGCTCACGCCGAGCCGTTGTAATTCCTTATCCAATTGCGCCCGTCCTTGCGCGATGCTGTCATTGAGGTTGAGGTTGTTGAACCAGTTGCGCACTTTGGCGCGGGCGCGGTTGCTTTGTAAAAAGCCTAGATTGGGATTGATCCAATCGCGGCTCGGTGCACCTATTTTGGTGGTGAGAATCTCAACGCGTTGACCATTTTGCAGCTTGTAGTTGAGCGAGACAATGCTGCCATCTACTTTGGCTCCACGGGTACGATGCCCTAAATCGGTGTGCAAACTGTAGGCAAAATCAACGGGGGTCGCCCCCTTGGGTAAGTCGATGATTTTGCCTTGGGGAGTCAGCACATAAACTCGGTCGTGGAACAACTCGTGGTTGAATTGCGCCAAGCTGTTAACGCGTTCCGCGATGTCTTCTTGCCATTCCAAAATTTGCCGTAGCCAAGCGATTTTTTCATCAAAACCCGCCTCGGATTGTTTCCCTTCCTTGTAACGCCAATGCGCGGCCACCCCTAACTCAGAATGCTGGTGCATTTCATGGGTACGTATTTGCACCTCAACCGCTAGACCGCGTGGGCCGATGACGGCGGTATGCAGTGATTGATAATCGTTACTTTT
>JAVHPV010000396.1:0-1164 GCA_036170775.1 Gallionella sp.
TTTTTTACTTTGGGTGAATGACAAGCGGGTTCATTCTTTTGGCCAATAGGCAGTGGCGATGCCTTCGCCTAAATCAGCCTCAATTAGGCGGCGGCGTACCTCAAGTAAACGGGCAATCAGGGCAGGTTCTTGTTGGGCATAACTGTCTGCATCTGGGACTCGATTGACCACTACGCCGAGCAATTCAGTGATGGCATTGCCAATGGAATTTTGGCTAATTGTCACAATCAACTTACCCGCATCATTACGGTAGATGAGTTGTTTGAAGGCGGGTTGCCAGCGAATGGCGTTGGCGTATTTCACATCTACGATGCAGTGGTCGCGCACCTTTTTGGCGGTCTTCATAAAGTCATTATTGAACAGCAGCACGCTCTCTACTTGCTCGGGAAAATACACATCTGGCAGCATGGGGGCGTTGTGTGTGGAGACTTGCGAGAAGAAGGTGCGGTAGAAGTCGATGAAGCCTTTCAGTACCTCGTCATATTCTTGCCAAAAATGGATGTCCTTAAGCGCATCTGTTCCCCCTTGTATTTCCCAACTGGGCAAGCCCTGCGGATAGCCTGTTAATCCGAGGCGAGTGTCGGCATCATGCGCGGGTTTGAGTATTTTTAAGCTCAATGCCTGATTAAAAAAATCACGATACACGGCGCGCATGTAGGCTTGAAATAAACTGTTCTGACCACCGTCGGTTAGATTGGGATTGTTCGCATCGGCCAGCTTGGCATTGCGCAGTTGTTGCTTTTTGAACACCACAAAGTGGTTGTGCAACATGCGGATGCTAGGCACCCCAGGGGAGGTGAGCGGCCAAGTGGCATCCAAACTGGCTTCACCTGCAAGAATTAACGCTTCGTCAGGATCAGGATATTGCTCCAGCATGTAGTCGATGATGATTTGATTCATTCTGTTCCACACGTGCTTCACGTTCTCTGTCACCTGTGTGCGGCGCACGGGGCGACCCAGCGGATTGAGAATGCTTTTTGAAGTGTTGTAGATGATGGAGCAATCGAACTCGGTGCTGTGTCCCAAGGCTTTGCGATACAGCAGCAAATTTTCGGAATTTTGCAGCAAGCCATTGTTGTTCACCAAGTCATTTAAGTTCTCCGTGCTGTTGAAAAACTCATTGTGCTTCATCCCTTCGGGTACAACCAACGGAATGGGGCGAAA
>JAVHPV010000397.1:0-1163 GCA_036170775.1 Gallionella sp.
TATCTTGTGACAGATCAGTGTGCTGCTGATGGCTATAAGTCCGACAGGCTGCTAGAGCTTTTCTAATAGTTCGTTGAGGAGTTGGCTGGTGGCGATGGGATTCGCCAAGTTGTCTCCACTGATCCAAAACACGTCTTCGGCACGACTGCCCAATGTGTTGATTTTGGCACGATGCAAACGTACTTCATGGCGATCCAAAATCAATGCAATACGCGCTAATAGGCCTGGCCTATCCCCTGCAATCAGCGACAGCATATTCATGCCATGACTATCTTGTTCGATATTGACTTTGCAATGTATGGGGAAGTGCTTGAGTTGGCGATTGACGCGTCCTGTGCCGGTTAATTGCAGGGGGGCTGCGTGGCTGATTTGTTGCGCCAGTTCAAATTCAATGTAGTGCATGATGTCTCGATAAGCGGTGTCACTGCGACAGGCTTCCATAATCTGAAAGCTGTTCAGCGCATAGCCGTGTTGCGTGGTGTGAATTTTGGCTTCGACGATGGTGTAACTCATGCGTGCAAAAAAATCACAGATACGCGCAAACAAACTGCGTTGATCGGGGCAATACACCATCACTTGCAAGCCCTCGCCGACCCGACTGAGACGCGTTTTGACAATCGCTGTGGGTGAGTTGACCTTGAATGCCAGCAGGCGCGTGTGCCAAGCAATTTCCTGTGCTTCGTGATCGAGAAAATAGCTGTCGTCCAGTTGCGCCCATAGCAGCCGATAATTCTCCTCCTGTAAGGCGTACAAATTCAGCGTGCTGATGGCGGCGCGGCGGATTTCGCCCATCTGATCGGCGATTTTGCCATCGCATAAAAAGCGGCGTGTTTGACGGAACAGGTTTTCCATCAATTGACCTTTCCAAGCATTCCACACTTTAGGGCTGGTGCCGCGTACGTCCGCCACGGTCAACAGATAAAGCGCGACCAAATAGCGGTCATTCTTGATGGTTTTAGCAAAATGGGCGATGACTTCAGGGTCGGACAAGTCTTGTTTTTGTGCAGTAGCAGAAAGCGTGAGGTGTTGCTCGACCAGCCAGACAATCAGCTCGGTGTCGTCGCGGCTGAGTTGATGTTGCGTGCAAAAAGTGCGTGCATCTTTTTTGCCGAGCTGGGCATGGTCGCCACCGCGTCCCTTGGCAATATCGTGAAATAGCCCTG
>JAVHPV010000398.1:0-5105 GCA_036170775.1 Gallionella sp.
TGCCTACGTTTACGTGGGGTTTGGTGCGCTCAAATTTACTCTTTGCCATGATTATCGCCCTTTAATATCTAAAAAATTATTTCTTGCTCATGATCGCTTCAGCAACGTTCTTCGGTGCTTCAGCGTAGTGTTTAAATTCCATCGTATAGGTTGCACGACCTTGCGTTGCAGAACGCAGCGAAGTCGAGTAACCAAACATTTCAGCCAAAGGAACTTCAGCCTTGATGGACTTTCCGCCACCCATCATGTCATCCATACCTTGCACCATACCGCGACGCGAAGACAAATCACCCATTACGGTTCCCGCATAATCCTCGGGAGTCTCAACTTCAACCGACATCATCGGTTCGAGCAAGACAGGGTTTGCTTTACGCATACCATCCTTGAACCCCATCGATGCTGCCATCTTAAAGGCATTTTCGTTGGAGTCCACTTCATGGTAAGAACCATCAAACAAGGTCACTTTTACGTCAACAACCGGGAATCCAGCTAGCACACCATTGGGCAATGTCTCGCGCAACCCTTTTTCAACAGCAGGGATAAATTCGCGCGGCACCGCACCACCCTTGATGGCATCAATAAACTCAAAGCCTTTACCCGCTTCATTGGGCTCCATCTTCAGCATGACGCGACCAAACTGCCCTTTACCGCCAGACTGCTTGACGAACTTACCTTCAACTTCAACCATCTTACGAATCGCTTCACGATAGGCTACCTGAGGCGCGCCAACATTAGCCTCAACGCCAAATTCGCGCCGCATACGATCAACCAAAATTTCCAAATGCAACTCGCCCATACCCGACATAATGGTCTGACCAGATTCTTCATCAGTACGCACACGGAAAGAAGGATCTTCAGCGGCCAAACGCCCCAAAGCAATCCCCATCTTTTCTTGGTCAGCCTTGGTTTTAGGCTCAACTGCAACGTGAATAACAGGCTCAGGGAACACCATACGCTCAAGAATGATGGGCTTATTCACATCACACAGCGATTCACCTGTAGTCACGTCTTTCAAACCGATACAAGCTGCAATATCCCCCGCCAAAATCTCGTCCACTTCCAAACGATCATTTGCGTGCATTTGCACAATACGACCAATACGCTCTTTTTTACCCCGAATCGGGTTATAGACCGTATCACCTTTTTTCAGCACCCCTGAATAGACGCGAACAAAGGTAAGTTGACCAACAAATGGATCGGTCATCAGCTTGAATGCCAGAGCGGAGAAACTCTCGCTGTCATCCGCCTTGCGAGTGATATGTTCGCCAGTTTCAGTTTCGCCCGTGACATCAGGAATATCAATTGGCGAAGGTAAAAACATAATGACTGCATCCAACATACGCTGCACGCCTTTATTCTTAAAGGCGGAGCCGCATAACATTGGCTGAATTTCACAAGCAATGGTACGTGTACGAATACCTAGAATGATCTGCTCTTCAGTGAGCTCACCATTTTCCAGATATTGATTCATCAAATCTTCTGATGCCTCAGCCGCAGACTCAACCATCGCAGCACGCCACTCTTGGGCACTCGCCAACAACTCACTAGGGATTTCGCGGTAATCGAACTTCATCCCTTGTGATGCCTCATCCCAGTAGATAGCTTTCATCTTGATGAGATCAACCACACCCACAAAATTTTCTTCTGCGCCAATAGGAATCACCAACGGAACTGGGGTGGCGCGCAGGCGCGTCTTCATCTGCTCAACCACTTTAAAGAAGTTTGCACCAGTACGATCCATCTTGTTGACGAACGCCAAACGTGGCACTTTGTACTTATTAGCCTGCCGCCACACAGTTTCCGATTGAGGCTGCACACCACCTACCGCGCAATACACCATGCACGCACCATCCAATACACGCATTGAACGCTCAACTTCAATCGTGAAGTCAACGTGCCCTGGGGTATCAATGATATTAAAGCGATGCTCTGGGTAAGAATTGTCCATCCCCTTCCAGAAACAAGTCGTTGCAGCGGAAGTGATGGTGATGCCGCGCTCTTGCTCCTGCTCCATCCAGTCCATCGTAGCCGCACCATCGTGCACCTCGCCAATTTTATGGCTCACCCCCGTATAGAACAGGATACGCTCGGTAGTAGTTGTTTTACCCGCATCAATATGCGCACTGATGCCGATGTTACGATAGCGGTCGATTGGTGTTTTACGTGCCACGATATATACCTATTGAATATTTTTATTAGAAACGGAAATGCGAGAAAGCCTTGTTTGCCTCAGCCATACGATGCACTTCTTCACGCTTTTTAACTGCACCACCACGCCCCTCAGAAGCATCAATCAACTCACCCGCCAAACGCATACCCATAGATTTCTCACCACGCTTGCGTGCAGCTTCGCGCAACCAGCGCATCGACAAAGCCATGCGACGAGAAGGACGAACTTCAACAGGAACTTGATAGTTAGCACCTCCCACACGACGACTCTTCACCTCAACCTGAGGTTTAGCGTTATTCAACGCCAGATTGAAAACTTCAATCGCATCTTTACCCGTCTTTTTACCAACCTGCTCCAAAGCACCGTACAAGATGCGCTCCGCAACAGACTTTTTACCGGCAGTCATCAACACATTTACAAACTTCGACAAGTCTTGATTGCCGAATTTTGGATCAGGCAGGACTTCGCGTTTGGGAACTTCTCTACGTCTTGGCATATCAACCTCGAATAATTACTTAAAAATTACTTAGCTAAAATTACTTCTTAGCGCGCTTAGAACCATACTTGGAACGAGACTGCTTACGATCTTTAACACCCGCTGTATCCAAACTACCACGCACCATGTGGTAACGCACACCCGGCAAATCCTTAACACGACCACCGCGCAACAACACCACGCTATGCTCCTGCAAGTTATGCCCCTCACCACCAATATAGCTAATCACCTCAAAGCCGTTGGTCAAACGCACTTTTGCCACTTTACGCAGCGCAGAGTTAGGCTTCTTTGGGGTCGTGGTGTACACGCGAGTACAAACACCACGCTTTTGCGGAGAACCCTCCAAGGCAGGAACCTTGCTTTTTTCTACGATTGCAACACGTGGCTTGCGGATTAACTGATTAATGGTTGGCATTATCTACACATCCTAAAAATATTTTTCAAAACTCGTTAAAAATCAAAATGTAAAAACTCAACATCGCAACGCAATGACTTCTCATTACGCTGCAACGGCAAAAAAGGTTGCGAATTCTATTGAGAAACCCCAGGGGTGTCAAGCGAATCACTGGTAACAAAGACTTCGTTCGCTCCTTCACTACTACTTTGCACAGGCCGATTTGCTGCAACATCCAAACCTAAACGTTGTTTACGACGCGCCGTGTGATAAGCCAAACCTGTCCCCGCCGGAATCAAACGACCTACAATGACGTTTTCTTTCAAGCCGCGCAAATCGTCTTTTTTGCCCATGATGGCCGCTTCGGTCAAGACTCGCGTCGTTTCTTGGAAAGATGCCGCCGAGATAAATGAATCTGTCGACAAGGATGCTTTGGTAATACCGAGTAACACGTCGATATAACTTGCGCCATTCTTGCCTGCAGCTTGCATCTTTTCGTTTTCCACCAGCAGGTCAGCACGTTCAACTTGCTCACCCGTGATAAAGCGAGTATCACCAACATCCGTAATTTGTACACGACGCAGCATTTGACGAACAATCACTTCGATATGCTTATCGCTGATTTTCACACCTTGCAGGCGATACACTTCTTGCACTTCATCCGTGATGTAGCGCGCCAGCGTTTCCACGCCTTGCAAGCGCAAAATATCATGCGGATCGGCTGGGCCATCGACAATCATTTCGCCTTGGTTAACCACTTGACCATCGTGAGCCAATACATGTTTTTCTTTAGGGATCAAGAATTCATGTGCGATGCCCTCCACATCAGTAATCACCAAACGTTGCTTACCCTTGGTTTCTTTACCGAAGGAAACCGTTCCCGTACATTCCGCCAACATCCCCGCATCTTTAGGAATACGCGCTTCAAACAACTCAGCAACGCGTGGCAGACCACCAGTAATATCGCGGGTTTTGCTACTTTCTTGTGGAATACGTGCGAGCACATCGCCAACTCCCACTGTTTTGCCATCTTCCACAGTCAACACCGCGCCCGTTTGGAAAGTAACACTAACGGGGGTTTCAGTACCCGCCATTTTCACTTCTTGACCAGCATCGTCGTACAAGCGCACCATCGGACGCAACACGGTTTTGCTTTGCACGCCTGTACGTTGCTTAGGATCAATCACCACCAAGGTGGATAGCCCAGTAACATCATCGATTTGCTTAGCCACGGTAACGCCTTCTTCGACGTTCTGGAAACTAACCTTACCTGCATATTCCGTAACCATAGGGCGAGTATGCGGATCCCAGGTTGCCAGCACCACACCAGCTTTCACTGCATCGCCTTGTTTCACGGTTAATGCTGCACCGTAAGGCACTTTATGGCGTTCGCGTTCACGACCGTGTTCATCAACAATCATCACTTCTGCACTACGCGCCACCACAATCTGCTCACCACGGATCGTCGTCACCACGCGCATGTTCACACTATGCTTCAAAATACCGTTGGATTTGCTTTCTACTTGGCTGGCCACCACCGTACGTGAAGCAGCCCCCCCCACGTGGAAGGTACGCATGGTTAACTGCGTTCCTGGCTCACCGATGGATTGCGCGGCAATGACACCAACTGCCTCACCGACAGTAACCAAACCACCACGCCCCAAATCACGACCATAACATTTCGCACATAAGCCAAAGCGGGTTTCGCAATTCAGCGGGGTACGTACACGAACTTCATCTACGCCCAACGCTTCGATACGTTCAACAGCACTTTCGTCCAGCAACGTCCCTGCCTCGTATACGGTTTCAGCATTTTCTGGATTGACCACATCAGCCGCAACCACGCGACCCAAGATACGCTCGCGCAAGGCTTCGATAACCTCACCACCTTCAACGATGGCTTTCATGCCTGTACCATTTTGGGTTCCGCAATCATCTTCGGTCACCACCAAATCTTGCGTCACATCGACCAAGCGGCGCGTCAGATAACCTGAGTTCGCGGTCTTCAACGCCGTATCCGCCAAGCCCTTACGTGCGCCGTGGGT
>JAVHPV010000399.1:0-2870 GCA_036170775.1 Gallionella sp.
ATCATGCCAAAATGATTTTTATCGCCAACCCCAACAATCCGACGGGGACTTTTTTATCGGGCCGTGCCTTGCACGAGTTTTTGACGCAATTGCCCGCGCATGTTTTGGTGGTACTGGATGAGGCCTATAACGAATTTTTGCCTGTTGAATGTCGCTATGACAGCGTGAGTTGGTTGCAAGAGTTCCCCAATCTGATCATCTCGCGCACTTTCTCGAAAGCTTATGGGCTGGCATCGTTGCGCGTCGGTTACGCCTTGGGCAATGCGCAAGTAATGGATATGTTGAATCGGGTGCGTCAGCCATTTAACGTCAATAGCGTGGCGCAAGCCGCAGCGGTGGCCGCCTTGCACGATACAGATTTCGTGCGTCAAACTTTTGAATTGAATCAACGGGGGATGGCGCAGCTCACCAATGGCTTGACTGAGTTGGGACTGAGTTATATTCCTTCGTTCGGTAACTTTGTTAGTTTTCGCATTGGTAGTGCAACCGCCGTCTACCGACGCTTGCTTGAATTAGGCGTGATTGTGCGCCCTGTCGCAAATTACGCCATGCCAGACTATCTGCGCGTGAGTATTGGATTAGAAGTACAAAATGCTAAATTTTTATCTGCCTTAGCGCAGATTATTGGAGAGAAATAATGATTATCGTCATGGGCCCAGAAGTTACCGATCAACAAGTTGACAGCGTCGTCAAAAAACTTGAATCCGCAGGATTAAAAGCCAATATCTCGCGCGGTATCGAGCGCACCGTGATTGGTGCAATTGGTGATGAACGTGCTCTGACTACAGAGATGTTCACTACCTTGCCAGGCGTAGAATCGGCGATGCACATTGCCAAGCAATATAAAATTGTGTCGCGTGAATCACATAAACAAAACACTGTGATTGATATTGGCGGTATCTCTTTGGGTGGGAATCAAATTCAAGTTATCGCAGGCCCCTGCTCGGTAGAAACCCAAGAGCAAATGGATTTATCGGCTAAGTTTGTCAATGAAGCGGGATGTCGTTTGATGCGCGGTGGCGCGTTTAAGCCACGTACCAGCCCTTATGCCTTCCAAGGGCATGGCGCAGAAGGCTTGGATATGTTCCGCAAGGCGGCCGCTCAATACAAACTGCCTATCGTCACTGAGCTAATGGATGCGCGCCAGTTGGATACCTTCATGGAATACGACGTGGATGTGATTCAGATTGGCACACGCAACATGCAAAACTTTGACTTGCTCAAAGAGGTGGGGCGCATCAACAAACCCGTCATTCTCAAGCGCGGTATGTCCGCTACTATCAGCGAATGGCTGATGGCTGCGGAATACATTGCGGCGGGCGGCAACCACAACATTATCTTTTGTGAACGTGGCATTCGTACCTTCGAGACTTACTATCGCAACGTATTAGATGTCACGGCGATTCCTGTGTTGAAAAAAGAAACGCATTTCCCAGTGATTGTTGACCCATCGCACGCAGGCGGCAAAGCATGGATGGTGGCCGCATTGTCACAGGCCGCGATCGCCGCAGGCGCGGATGGCCTGCTGGTGGAAATGCACCCTAGCCCATGCGACGCATGGTGTGATGCGGATCAAGCCTTGACCCCCGATGAGTTGAAAAAACTCATGGTGACCTTGGGCGCGATTGCGGGTGCAATCGGCAGAACGCTCTAACTCATGCAACCTGCCTTTCGCAAAGTCGCCATCTTTGGTGTCGGATTGATCGGCGGGTCTTTCTCGCTAGCATTGCGCAAGGCAGGGGCGGTGACGGAAGTCGTCGGCTTTGGGCGCAGTGTGGCGACCCTAAATGAAGCTCAGCAATTGGGCATCATCGACCGCATCGGTGACGATGTCGCGCTTGAAGTAAGCGATGCGGACATTGTGTTGGTCGCCACACCCGTGGCACAGATGGCTCAAATATTCAAACGCATCGTGCCATATCTTGGTGCTAACACCTTGGTCACCGATGGTGGCAGCACCAAGGGTGATGTGGTGGCTGCGGCGCGAGCCAATCTGGGCAACAAACTCGCGCAGTTCATTCCAGCCCATCCCATCGCGGGTGGCGAGAAGAGTGGCGCATCTGCGGCACTGGCTGATTTGTATCAAGATAAGAAAGTTGTGCTCACGCCGCTGTCGGAAAATACTGCCAAGGATGTGGCACGTATTCGTCATGCTTGGGAACTATGCGGGGCAAACGTGAGCGAACTCACGCCAGAACAGCATGACACCGTGTTTGCCGCCGTGAGCCATCTGCCGCATTTGCTGTCGTTTGCTCTGGTGCATGACATTGCGCAGCGCGACAACTGTGAGCAGTTGTTGTCTTTTGCCGCGAGTGGTTTCCGCGACTTCACCCGTATCGCTGCCAGCTCTCCCGAGATGTGGCGCGACATCTGCATAGCGAACCGCGATGCGCTGA
The DNA here is from genome assembly GCA_036170775.1 of Gallionella sp. Lineage (GTDB taxonomy): Bacteria > Pseudomonadota > Gammaproteobacteria > Burkholderiales > Gallionellaceae > Gallionella. The sequence goes on from JAVHPV010000399.1 coordinate 2,397, forward strand.
TGGTCGAGCTGCAACGATACACTGCCGAACTATATGTCCTCCATCAAGCTCTAGAGTGCAACGATGCTGCCAAGCTGGAAGAGATATTCAGCCGCGCCCGCGCAGTGCGCAGCACTTGGGGGAAAAAATGATTTCGTCATTCTCGTGCAGGCGTGAATCGGGTGGTTTTGTTAAATCCGAATCTAGCAGCCTGTCGGATTTGCAGCTGATTTCTTTTAAGTCCGACAGGCTGCTAGGTTTGTAGGAGCTCGATTTATCGAGCGATTACTTGCATCATCGCTCGATAAATTGAGCTCCTATAAGACTGCTCTAATGAATTGTTAGGGGGAATATGCAGTCGCTTTTGTGCCACATCGTGGGAAATGATTTGATCTTGGGAATGGCAGTTAACCGTCCCAACACTGAACTGGTCGGATGATCTTAATGAAAATTTTTAAGGCTGATAGCACCCTATGGGATGACATTGCTATCGGT
>JAVHPV010000399.1:2970-5102 GCA_036170775.1 Gallionella sp.
CTTAATGAAAATTTTTAAGGCTGATAGCACCCTATGGGATGACATTGCTATCGGTTGAATGACTGAATACTCGCCTGCGCGGGATAGCCCGCCGCTTGATGGCTGAGTGGATGTGCGAGTAGTTTCACTAATGACCGAATCTTGAAAGTGCAATATGACGCATCCTGAATTTATCGACCTCCCTCCTTTGATGTCTGCGCACGGCACGGTGCGCTTGCCGGGTTCTAAAAGCATCTCCAATCGTGTGCTGTTGTTGTCCGCGTTGGCGGAAGGTACGACGGTGGTGCGTGACCTGCTGCATTCGGACGATACCGAACGCATGTTGGATGCGTTGCGTACTCTTGGCGTACCTGTAGATTTACTGGGTGATAACGCCTATTGCGTGACAGGTTGTGGAGGGAACTTCCCGAATAAAGAAGCAAAACTTTTCCTTGGTAACGCGGGTACAGCCTTCCGTTCCTTGACGGCTGCACTCGCTTTGTCAGGCGGAAGCTACGAATTGTCTGGCGTGCCACGGATGCACGAACGTCCCATTGGGGATTTGGTGGATGCGTTGCGCCAGCTTGGCGCGAACATCCAGTATTTAGGCAATGAGGGCTTTCCGCCGCTGCGAATATCGCCTGCGAGACTGGCAGGCGATGTGGTGCAGGTGCGTGGTGATGTGTCTAGTCAATTCCTCACCGGCTTGTTGATGGCATTGCCGTTAATGGGGCGTACCGTGGTGGTTGATGTACTGGGCGAGTTGATCTCCAAGCCCTATATCGAAATTACGCTGGCGATGATGGCGCGCTTCGGCGTTAAAGTTGAGAGAAAAGATTGGCAAAGTTTCGTGGTGTTTGGTGGGCAGCGATATATCTCTCCCAACGAAATTTATGTGGAGGGTGACGCATCATCGGCTTCCTATTTTTTGGCAGCGGGTGCGATTGGTGCGGGGCCTGTGCGTGTTGAAGGTGTCGGCAAGAGCAGCGTGCAAGGTGATGTGCGCTTTACCGAGGCACTGAAAAAGATGGGAGCGGTGATTACCGTTGGTGATAACTGGATTGAAGCGCGTACGCCGGTATCGGCCAAGCTCAAGGCCATTGACCTCGATTGCAATCACATCCCCGATGCGGCAATGACGCTGGCGACTGCCGCACTGTTCGCTGACGGCACGACCACGTTGCGCAACATCGCCAGTTGGCGAGTGAAGGAAACCGACCGTATCGCGGCGATGGCGACCGAGTTGCGCAAAGTGGGGGCGACAGTGGAAGAGGGGGCGGACTACCTCCGCATTACGCCACCTCAAACGCTAACCACTCCCAGTCACCCCTTGTCAGGGGAGGTGACGCAGCTCGACTCTCTCCCTGACTCGTTCCTCTCTGATAAAGGTGGGGAGGAGGGGGGGAGGCTCAATTCTCAATCCTCAATTCTTAATCCCGCTGAAGGCATAGACACCTATGACGACCACCGTATGGCGATGTGTTTCTCGCTGGCCGCGTTCGGCATGGCAGGTATTCGTATCAACGATCCAAAGTGCGTCGCCAAGACTTTCCCGGATTATTTCGCCGAATTTGCCAAGGTGACGCAAGCTGTTCCCGTCATCGCCATCGACGGTCCTTCGGCTTCGGGCAAGGGTACCGTCGCGCAACGTGTGGCGGATGCACTGGGCATGCATTATCTGGATAGCGGTGCGCTGTATCGTCTACTCGGCTTGGCGGCGCAACGGCATGGCGTAGCATTGGATGATGAAGCTGGCTTGGCTGTGCTGGCAGGTACGGTGGATATTCGTTTTGAGAAAGGCGACACATGGCTGGATGGGAGCGTCGTGGGCGACGAATTACGCACCGAAGAGGCGGGTTCGGCGGCTTCTAAAATTGCCGCATTACCTTTGGTGCGTGCGGCTTTACTGGATAAACAGCGAGCCTTCCGCCGCGCCCCTGGCTTGGTGGCGGATGGGCGCGATATGGCTTCGGTGGTGTTTCCAGATGCAGTGCTCAAGATTTTCCTCACCGCGAGTGCCGAAGCTCGCGCTGAACGTCGCTATAAGCAGTTGAAAGAGAAAGGGATGAGTGCTAGTATGCGCGCCCTTTTGCAGGATATACAGGCGCGCGACGAGCGAGATACTCAACGTAGCGTAGCTCCTCTGCAACAGG
>JAVHPV010000400.1:0-1157 GCA_036170775.1 Gallionella sp.
TCCTGCCAAGCTTTTTCCAGATAGATCAGCATCACCACCCCCGTCTCCGCCGCTACACCTGCCAGCGCGATGAAGCCCACGGCCACCGCCACGCTCAAGTTGTAATCCAGCAACCACAGCAGCCACACGCCACCGACCAACGCGAATGGCACGGACAGCATCACCACCAGCGATTCGGTCACTTTTTTGAAGTTGAGATAGAGCAATAAAAAAATAATCAGCAGCGTGATAGGAATGACTATTTTCATTTTCGCTGCGGCACGTTCCATGTACTCAAACTGTCCGCTCCAAGTGGCGTAATAACCAGGCGGGAACTTTACTTGGGCTGCCACCGCACGACGCGCCTCTTCCACATACGAACCGATGTCGCGCTCGCGTATATCAACAAAAATGTAGGCGGAGAGCAGGGCGTTCTCGGTGCGAATGGCGGGAGCACCTTTGCTGAGGCTGACCTTGGCGAGTTGGCCTAAGGGAATCATCGCTCCGTCCCCATTGGACGACATTGGGGTGCCGACCAGCACTTCACGCGCAATCTGTTCAGGCGTACTGCGCAGTTCGCGCGGATAGCGCACCGCAACCCCGAAGCGTTCCAGCCCTTCCACGGTGGTTGTGATGTTCTCGCCGCCCAGTGCGGTGGCAATCACATCTTGCACCTCTCCCATACTCAAACCATAACGCGCTAATGCCACTCTATCGGGTTCGATGTTGAGATAAAAACCACCCGTGATGCGCTCGGCATAGGCACTGCTGGTGCCGGGCACTTTTTTCACCACCGCCTCAATCTGTTTGGCGAGGCGTTCCATTTCATCCAGATTTTTGCCATACACCTTGATGCCGATGGGTGTGCGGATGCCCGTGGAGAGCATGTCAATGCGCGCCTTGATGGGCATCGTCCACGAGTTTGCCACCCCAGGGAATTGCAAAGCCTTGTCCATCTCGGCAATCAGTTTGTCGGTGTCCATGCCCGCACGCCATTGCTCTTGCGGCTTGAGGTTGATGACGGTCTCAAACATCTCCAACGGTGCTGGGTCGGTGGCGGTTTGCGCACGTCCCGCCTTGCCGTACACCGACTCGACCTCGGGGAAACTCTTGATGATCTTGTTCTGTGTCTGCAATAACTCGGCGGCTTTAGTCACCGACAGACCAGGCAAAGAGGC
>JAVHPV010000401.1:0-1157 GCA_036170775.1 Gallionella sp.
CAGGATTTGTTTGCCTTGGGGTTGACCATTTTTGTGTTGGGTTTGGCGAAGAAAGTGTTGCTCGCCGATTCGCTGGCAGAATTTCCCGCGCCTATTTTTGCTGCGGTGGCGGCGGGTGGGCAGCCGAGTTTTTTTGAGGCTTGGATAGGCGCATTGAGTTACACCTTGCAACTGTATTTCGATTTTTCGGGTTATTCGGATATGGCGATCGGCGTGTCGCTGATGTTTAATGTGCGCTTGCCGCTTAACTTCAACTCACCTTACAAGTCCACCAGCATCATTGATTTTTGGCGACGCTGGCACATGACGCTGTCGCGCTTTTTACGTGATTACTTGTACTTTCCGCTCGGTGGCAATCGCCACGGCAAGCTGCGTCGCTATCGCAATTTAATGGCGACGATGTTGTTGGGCGGTTTGTGGCATGGCGCGGGTTGGACGTTCGTTATCTGGGGCGGACTGCATGGTATTTATTTGGCAATCAATCATGGTTGGCGTGCCTTGAAGCAACGCCTGGGGTGGGGCGAGGGTGGTTACATTGCCAAGCTGCTTTCTATTGGCTTAACGTTTTTTGTGGTGGTCGTGGCTTGGGTGTTTTTCCGTGCGGAAAGTTATTCCTCGGCACTGGCGATGTTGTCTGGCATGTCGGGAATGCACGGGGTGTCACTCTCTGAATCTGCCTGGCGGCATCTCAACGAGTCGCATCCGCAATGGCTGGCTGGGGTGACGATGAATGGGCTAACGCCGCTGTCCAAAGTGAACGCTGACCGTGCCTTGCTCTTAATTATGTTGGGCTTGATGATTGTTTGGTGGCTGCCCAACGTGCAGCAACTGATGCGTCGGTTTAATCCCGTGTTGGACGGGGATGAGTTACAACCTTCGCGGCTGCGTTGGCATTTTAATGCGGGCTATGCGTGGGCGGCGGGGTTGGTGTTTGTACTCTCGCTGTCTTTCCTGTCACGCGTGCGCGACTTTTTGTATTTTCAGTTTTAGATGATGCGCGGATATTTCCTACACTTTACGTTTGCGGTGCTGATACTGGCAGGGGCATTGGCGGGCTTTAACTGGCTGGTTGATCCTTATGCGATCTATCGTGACCCCGCCTCATTGATGCAGCAAAAACAAGCGATTTTGGTGATGAATGAACGGGTGTTCAAAAC
>JAVHPV010000402.1:0-1157 GCA_036170775.1 Gallionella sp.
TTGAGCTTGTACAGCCCCCAACGTGTGTTGCACGCTGCGAATCAGTTTTCGGTAAAACCCGCGACGCTTCTCTTCGCCTTTGCAGTTGCGAATCGCCATAATGCGCTTCTTTACTACCCGTTGATGGCAGGTATATTTCACCGCCGGGTCTTGTTTGCAAACCTCAACCATCAGCCTGTTCAATACCCGTTCGACATCCCCCAGCAACTGGCTGTCCCACGGTTGGTGAATTAACGTTGCCGTCACCGTGCTGTCGATCCGCGCCTGCTTGAACGTTTCAAGGTGTCGGGACAACGCATTCTTGACCAAGGCTTGATTGATACGCTCCCATGTTTCGCCGCGTATCAGGCCAATCACGCCCTGCAAGGCTGAATCCGTCGGACTCAATCCGTTCGGTAACCGTACAAACGCCGCTGCGGTCGCTGAATCCAATACGTGAAAGGCTAATTCCTCATAAGTCCATTGCCGCTGCTGCTTCAGAATGCCGCAGCGCAAGATCGACTCGATGCTCATTCCGCTGCGTCCGGTCGGCTTGAGTTGTGTACGCTGCACATCGGCTGATACCCAATCCAACGTATCCAAATGCCCGTCCAACCAATCGGACACTGCTTTCAACTCCTGGCCAATTTCGTGTTTTGAAAAGGCTTCGTATATACTCATCTGGTGTGTGCGTTTGGCACGCATTTTGGAATCCCCCGTGGTTTTGTTTATTGTTTACAATCAATGGCTTGAAAGTAATCATACACATTCCCACCGGGTTTTTCCACTGCAAAAGAACGTTTTATATAATAAAATCAAATAGTTGCGCTTCTGGATGAGAGCTAACTATCAAAGATAGTATTGTGACAACTTTATCCCAGCCTATTACACTTCTACTTACACGCTTGAGAAGCCGCTTTAAGTAACCGCAATGCCGCGTTGCTTTAGTTCTTTCAACACCTGTGCAACACACACCGACAACTCTTCCCCGCCCGTGTTGACCGTCAATTCTGGATTATTAGGCACTTCGTAGGGGGATGAGATACCCGTGAAATCTTTAATTTGTCCCGCCCGTGCTTTTTTGTACAAACCCTTTACATCACGCGTTTCACAGACATCAATCTCACTGTTGCAATAGATTTCCAAGAAGTCGCCATGTTCCACCATGCCACGCACCC
>JAVHPV010000403.1:0-1147 GCA_036170775.1 Gallionella sp.
ACATAGCCGTGTTGACTAAGATATTTTTGAAACTGGTCGAGATAGTTAAGCGCATCACGGTAATTATGTTCAAAATCCTCCAAATGACCTTTGAGTAGTACGACGCGTGCCGCAACGTCAGCGCGAGTATTGGCTGCTACGGCTTCGGAGGAACTCAGCTGCCAAGTGAATTCATCTAGATAAATGCGTGGGTGTGCATCCAGCGCACTGGCAATAGGTTGCAAAATATCTTGTGGTATCGGTCCATTTGCCTCTAGCACGCGCATAGTGGTCACCGCTGATTTGATGTCGGCAGGCGTAACTACCGTAGAGGGAAGGGTGAGCTGCACTTGTTTAGTTTCTGCTGCGATACGTTGTGTTTGCAATTGCAGGCTAACGAGTTGCTCTTGATTGAGATGACTTTGCCAAAAATCAGACGCACTCCATAACAAACCACCGAGAATGATCAGCACACTCGCCAGATAGAGTAACTGGCGGATTTGCGACAACACGCTAAAGCGGCGATGTTCAGGTTGCGCATAGTTTTCTTTAGGCGGCGCACTAATTAGTTGATGAATAAACAACTGACTGGCATCTGAGTCGGTAAAGCCTAGATCTATCTTAAGCTGCTTGCCTAATATCTCGATGTCTTGCAAGTCATAACGCATATCCGCACTGTGCGGCAATTGCGTTTGCAGTGCGTCGCGGTCGTCGTGATGACAAATAATGCGCACATCCAGCACTTGTCCGACAGGAAGCAAACTCAAGCTCTTGAGATATTGGAAAGTGCGCGGTAGTTCTTTGAGGACAGCCTCTTGAAACGATTCACTGCTATGCACGGGGCTAAGGCGCGATATTTGTAGTCGATGATTACGGAAATAGGTTTGGCGTAGCCCCGCGCTACGCTCCCAAGAAATCAGCAGCATGTGGTTGGAAGCATTGTCTTTGACCAGCGGTGCGCTGATGTGTGGCACGGAATAGATGCCAGCCAAAGGAACTTGTTGGGCTAACAAAATCTCCAGCCAAGGCAGCACCAATACGGGGTTGGTGAGTGCTGAAAACAGCATATCATCATCGCGTCGCCCCGTTTTTTGGCGCGCTAACAAGGTGGCATTACAAAATGGTGAGCCGCGATAAAACTGCTCAAACTTGCGTTTCAATAACGCAG
>JAVHPV010000404.1:0-5029 GCA_036170775.1 Gallionella sp.
GCGAGTTCGGCAGCATCCTTGGCTTGCACAATCGCGGCTTCGGCTTCTTTACGCGCACTGATGTCGGCATGGGTTCCTGTCATACGCAGGGCGCGCCCAGTGCTATCACGTTCCACCACCTTGCCGTGGGTATGTATCCACAACCAGCCACCCTCTAAGCGTTTAACGCGATACTCACTTGAGTAATAAGCAACTTCACCTTTGAGTGCGGGGGTGAGTTGCGCACGTGCGATGGTGCGATCTTGCGGGTGGATGGTCTCGAACAAACGCTCGATGCTGCTGAGCATTTCCTCCTCCGCGCCGCCCAACATTTCCGACCACTTCGCGCTGAGGTAAACACGATCACTGCCAATATCCCAGTCCCACAAGGCTAACCCTGATCCTTCCACGGCTAGGTTCAGGCGCTCTTGCGTGAGGCGCATATACAACTCATTTTTTTTGCGTGCGGAAATATCTTGAAAGGCCACGACTAAGGCTTCCACTCTGCCGTCTGCGTCATAAATCGCTCTTGAGGTTAATGCCACTGGGAATACTGAGCCATTTTTATGCGTAAACACTTGGTCGTCCAGATGCGCTTGCCCGTCTTCATCCATTTGGTGAAAAATTGGGCAATCGCGTGCTGGCAATGCCTTTCCCTGCGCAGTTTGTGTATGAATAGTGTCATGCACAGGCTTGCCGATGAACTCGGCACGCGACCAACCCAGCAATCGCTCTGCCTCGCTATTCATGTAGGTACAACGCCCCTCGCCATCCTGCACATACAAACCTTCGCCCAAGGTTTCGCTGATGCGCTCATAGAAGGCGCGCTGTAGATTGAGCTTGCTATCCGCCTCTTTGCGCGCGGTGATGTCGGTGCGGATCGACACATAGCGCAGCGGTTTACCCACTTCATCCATAAACGGCACGATGGTCGAATCGACCCAATAAAACGTACCGTCTTTGCGCCGATTTTTTACCTCACCGCGCCACACTTGCCCATGCCCGATAGTCGCCCACATGTCTTTGAAGAACGCTTTGTCGTGATAGCCCGAATTGAGTAAGCGATGATCTTGTCCTAGCAATTCCTCGCGGCGGTATTGACTAATTTCACTAAATTTTTCATTGGTGTAGAGAATTTTGCCGCTGCGATCAGCGATGCTGACGATGGAGTGCTGATCCAAGGCATATTTCTGAAACTCCAGTTCACGTAAGGACTCCGCCAAGATGCGACGGGTGCGTTGCAGATTCGCCAATACCCAAGCCACATAAGCCAGCATCAACGCTGCCAACAACGCCAAAGCTAATTTATAGCGTCCCGCCTGCCGCTCACGTTCCGCAAATAGACCACTGTATAACTGGAACAGGGTATCGGCTTGTGCGCCTGTTTCCGCGCGGGTAATGGACAGTACAAAATCATCCACTTCCCCTTTGTGCGCTAAGATGATTGCCACGTGCTTGACCAATTCGTTAAGTGCGGCATCTTGCGCCGAACTCTGTTGTTGCAATAAGGCCAAGTCATGTTCAATGGATATCTTTAATGATTCGCTGGCATGTTGGTCATAGAGCAACACATCATCCAAGACTTCATGTAGCAAAAAATCACGCGCTGAGCCTTTCTGCATTTTGCTCAGTTGTACATGTGCCGCTAATGGGAAATAGCGCAAGGAATTGCGCAACACGGCGTTGTGCGATTTGAATTGTTCCAACAATTCGGATTTATTCGCAAACAACTGCTGATAGCGCGTATAAGCTAACTGTATCGGCTGCTCACCTTGACTAAAATAATTGGACTTGTCTTGCTGTAACGCAGCGATCAATTGCGTCATTTCTTGTTGCGTCGCCACCAGCGGATCGTAATTTTTAAGTTGCCCATAACGGGCTTGCAGCACATATTGATTCAAGCGCGCATCTTGTTGACGCAACTGCTCGAAGTGCTGCACGGTACGCAAATGCAGCTCAATATCGACTTGCGCCGATTGGTGATAGAGCCAGCCTAGTGTGACCAATGCCAGCAGCCATAACAAAACTTTGACAGGGGCGAGGTTCATAACGGTTGCCCCTGATATTCTCCATTGAGGGTGCGCAGAAAAGCCGCGATGTCATTGATATCTTGGATGGGCATGGCACGACCTAACTGATATTTCGCCATGATGGTGATGGCTTGTTCCAGTGTGGCAGCATTGCCATCGTGAAAATAGGGCGCGGTCAGTGCCACGTTGCGCAAGCTGGGCACACGAAATTCGTGCAAGCTATCAGGGTTGTGGTTGACGTTAAAGCGACCGTTGTCTGCTTCCGTCAGATTGCCACGATCGGCGAAATAGTCGCCCATCAAACCCATTTTTTCGTACATATTGCCGCCTAAATTTACCCCTTGATGACAACTCGCGCAGCCGTAGGATTGGAATAATGCGTAACCGTGCTTTTCTACCTCATTCAACACCGTTTGATCACCGCGCAAAAATTTGTCGAAACGAGAATTTGGCGTGACCAGCGAACGTTCAAAGGTGGCAATTGCCCCTTTGATATTAGTTACAGTCATGCCATCGTCATACAGGTTGTTGAATGTGTTGACATAGGCGGCATCTTTGCCCAGCTTGCGCAACACCAAAGGCCAATTGGATGCCATCTCTTTAGGGTGATTAACGGGACCTTCCACTTGTGCCTCCAAGCTGGGCGCGCGACCATCCCAAAATTGCACAAAATTAAAGCCGCTATTCAACACGGTGGGCGCATTCACCCCGCCCACGCCGCCATTCACGCCTACCGAACGATGGCGATTATCCGTTCCCCCCGCACTCAGTACATGGCAACTGGCACAGCTAATTGAATCATCCAGTGACAAGCGTACATCGCTAAATAAACGCTCGCCCAATGCCACTTTGTTGCCATCCAGCTTTACTTGCTGCGGCAAGGGTTGCGTGAACTCGAAACTATGTTGCAGTTGCGCCAGTGGGCTGCGTGGCAGGACGTTGTTTTGCTCCACATCACCACTATCCGACATGCGCCACAACAGTACGCCCGCCAGCAGCGTAACGAGGCCTAGGGTGATTAAGGCGGGCTTAATCCAGCGTGCGATCTCGGAGTTCAATTTGTTCATCCACGAATTGGTTTTTAATGGCTAACACTTCGTCGAAGTCACTGAAAAATGCCTCGACACAAGCAGGATCGAAATGCTGGCCGCTGCCGTCGCGCAACAATTTGCTTGCGTCTTCAATGCTCCAAGCCTTCTTGTAAGGACGCTCCGAAGTTAGGGCATCAAACACATCCGCCACCGCCACAATGCGCCCAAACAGGGGGATCGCTTCGCCCGCCAAGCCGCGTGGATAGCCGCTACCATCGAATTTTTCATGGTGGGTGAGAGCGATCTCTGCGGCGACTTTTAACAACGGCGAACTGCTCGTATTGAGCACCTCATAACCAATGCTCGCATGTTGCTTCATTACGCTGAATTCATCGCCCGTCAACTTGCCTGGCTTGAGTAAGATGAGGTCAGGCGTGCCGACCTTGCCGATGTCGTGCATGGGGGCGGCTTCCAGCAATAATTCCTGTTGCTCCAGCGGCAAGCCCAACACACGGGCGATGTGTTTGGAATAATGCGCCATGCGAATAATATGCGCGCCCGTTTCAGGGTCACGATATTCCGCAGCTTTGGCTAAGGTAAAAATCATCTCGCGTTCTTGCGCCACAATTTGTGCCGTCGCCTTGCGCACTTCATCGGCTAACCAACTGGCGTGATTAGCCAGTTTTTTATGATTTTGACGCAATGCCAACATATTTTTGGCGCGCGCTACAAATTCCGTGTTATCCAGCGGCTTATTCAGGAAATCGGTCACGCCCAACTGCAAGGCTTGGTGACGCAATTCCTTTTCGTGATTGGCAGTCACCATCAACACGGGAACATCGGGATAGCGGGCGTGAAACTTTTCAGCCAACTCTGTGCCGCTCAACTGCGGCATCATGTAATCCACAATGACTAAATCAGGCTCGTGATCCAGACACCACGCCAACGCAGCGACAGAGTCAGTAAAACATACAGGTTCACAATCGGGGAGTTTCTTGACTAGATGTTGCAACAACGTCACGTTGATCTGTGCGTCGTCGATGATTGCTACTTTCATATGCATCTCCAAAAAGATTGGATTTTTTACCCATCACCCACATTATCGGCAACACCGTGGGATTCTTTAGGGAAAAATTGGATTTGCGTTGTTCATCACGTTCGCTTCCCCGCGAACTCAGTATCCCAGTGCTCTTGCCCCTTGATAAAAAACTAGGCTGAGTAGCCATGCCAAGGCCAGTGACCAAACGATGGAAAATAGCGTGTAGCGGATACTTTTGGATTCGCTACGTAAGGTGGCGATGGTGGATAGGCAAGGGGTGTAGACCAGCGTGAACAACATGAAGCTATAGGCTTGCACCCAGTCGAGTTGTTGCCCCAAAGCATTCCCTAGCGCGTCTCCAGACAGACCATAGATAACAGCAAGCGAGCCGATGACGATTTCTTTGGCAACAAAGCCGAAAATCAGTGCGATAGTCAATTCTGGCGTGATGCCGAGCGGGGCGAAGAGTGGCTGTAAGGCATTGCCTATCATGCCCGCCAAGGTGTCCCGACTGGCGGGGACGGCGGAGAAGGGGAGGTGTGTGAGTAGCCAAACCAACACTACGCCAGCAATGATGAATTTGCTGGCGCGGCGCAGAAAGTGGGTGATTTCCAGCCAGCCGCGCATGAAAATTTGGCGCGTGGTGGGGAAGCGGTAGGGCGGCAGTTCTAGTACAAAAGGTTCGTTGCTGTGCAGTCTTCCTTTGAACAGGAGTGCCGTTAAAATTGCGCTGAAAAAGCTGAATAAATAAAGGCTAAATAGCACCACGGGCGCGGCATGGGATGAGAATAGTGCGGCAGTAATGAACACAAATACCTGCAAACGTGCCGAGCATAGCGAGAAGGGAATCACTAGCATGGTGAGCAGGCGCATCGAATGCGAGCGCATTACGCGCGTGCCCATCAGGGCGGGGACATTGCAACCAAAGCCCATTAACAGCATGACGAAAC
>JAVHPV010000405.1:0-4992 GCA_036170775.1 Gallionella sp.
TCAATCCCTTGCGGGGTGAGCAGGTAAGCGTAGGCCAATTTATTGTCGCTATTGCGGAAATTGTTAACTTTGAGACTGCCCTTTTCCACCAACGCGTTGAGACAAAAATTTACTTTACCTAGACTCACGCCCAAGCGTTTCGCTAAATCTCTTTGCGAAAGGGTGGGGGTTTCTTGCAAGGTTTTGAGCAAGCTGTAATGAGTGGTGTCGTCTAACATAGGCTATGTGTTCAGCGATTGAACGGCGCGCATTACACCAGCCGCACAGGGAGGCTGTCAAGCAAGTAACACACCGCCGCTCACCCGCTCTATGCCTGCCAAGTCGCGTGCCGAAAACACCTCACAAAATCCTGCTTCATGCAATAACGCGCGCACTCGCGCAGCTTGATCGTAACCGTGTTCCAATAGCAGCCCCCCGCCTTGCTTTAAGTGACATTGAGCAGTAGGAATGATGCGCCGAATATCGTCCAAACCATCTGTGCCCGCAACCAACGCACTACGCGGCTCAAAACGTAAGTCACCTTGCGTGAGATGTGTATCCGCTGCGTTGATGTAGGGCGGATTGGAAACAATCAGGTCGAATTGTTCATCCTGCAATGCAGCGCACCAATCGCTTTGCAAAAATTGCACATGACTGAGCTGTAAACGTTGCGCATTGTGTTGCGCTACCGCCAATGCGGCAGCCGAGGCATCCACCGCAAGCACTTCAATCTGCGGGCAACTATGCGCAATGCTGAGGGCGATTGCACCGCTACCCGTGCCAAGGTCGAGCACGCGAAACTTCTGCAGGACTGAGGAAGACGGAGCGGTCGCCGCTGCAATATGCGTCAACGCCAGCTCCACCAACAATTCGGTATCAGCACGGGGAATTAAGGTGGCTGGCGAGACTTTGAAAGTCAGCCCGAAAAATTCCCGTTCCCCCAGAATATAAGCCAGCGGCTCACCCTGCAACCGCCTTTCCAGCCATGCGAGATAGCGCGCTTGTTGCTCGACATTTAGTTGTCGCTCTGGGTAAGTCAGCAGGTAGGCACGACTGACCTGCAACACCTGTTGCAACAAAGTTTGCACTTCAATCCGTGCGGTGCTGGCATCCAGTTGCAGCGCGGCTTGCAAACGTGCGCCGTCGTCACGCACCAAAGTGGCGAGACTAGATCGTGTCATCCGCCATAGCCGCCAACTGCTCGGCTTGATGTTCCGCCATGAGCGCGCTAGTCAGTTCGTTGATGTCACCGTCCATGATGGCATCCATCTTGTACAACGTGAGGTTGATGCGGTGGTCGGTCACGCGCCCCTGCGGATAGTTGTAAGTGCGAATGCGTTCGGAACGATCACCGCTGCCCACCAGACTTTTACGCGTAGCGGCGGTGTGCGCATTTTGCTCACGGACTTGCGCATCCATAATGCGCGCCGCTAATACTCGCATCGCTTGCGCTTTGTTTTGGTGTTGTGAGCGTCCATCTTGGCACTCCACCACCACGCCAGTGGGTAGATGGGTGATACGCACCGCAGAATCTGTTTTGTTAATGTGCTGCCCACCGGCCCCTGACGCGCGAAAAGTGTCGATGCGTAAATCGACAGGATTGAGCACCACTTCACTCACCTCGTCCACTTCAGGCATGATCGCCACCGTGCAAGCCGAGGTATGCACACGCCCTTGAGTTTCCGTGGCAGGTACGCGCTGTACACGATGCGCCCCCGATTCAAATTTCAATACTGAATACGCGCCTTGCCCCGCAATTTTGGCGATGACTTCCTTATAGCCGCCCATTTCGCCAGGGCTTTCCGAAATAATCTCTACTTGCCAACGTTTGCGCTCGGCAAAACGTGCGTACATACGGAACAAATCGCCCGCGAACAAAGCCGCTTCGTCCCCCCCCGTGCCCGCTCGCACTTCAAGGAATACGCCGCGCTCATCGTTGGGGTCTTTCGGCAGCAGTTGCAACTGCAACTCTTTATTGAGCTGATCCAGTTTTGCTTCACCCTCGGTGATTTCATCCGCAGCAAATTCGCGCAGCTCTGGATCACTCGCCATATCGCGTGCCGTCGCAATGTCCGCCAAACAGGTTTGATAGGCGTGATACAAGGTCACCACGGGCTCTAGCTCGGCGCGTTCGCGACTTAGCTTGCGGAACGTATCCATGTCCTTGGTGGCTTCTTCAGTGCTGAGAAGTTGGTCAACTTCTTGCAGACGCTCGCTAAGTTGCGCGAGTTTGGTGGCGATATTCGGTTTCATGCGGTGCGCGGGTAATTGTGCTGAATGGGGTGATGCGGCTTGAACTTGAGGTCGGAATGTCGGGAGGAATTCCGTGCTACGGCTCTCGAATTCACGCGCTTCATTCTTCGTTATTCAGGTGATACAAACGATGGATAACCTCTAGGAAATTTTCGCGCTCATCGCCATGCACTTGGTTCAAAGCGTGCGTCGGTGCGTGTAAAAACTTGTTGGTCAAACTCTGACTCATCACTTCCAACACCGCTTCGGGGGCTTCGCCCTTGGCTAACATTCGCATCGCCTTGTCGATTTCATGGCGGCGGCTACGCTCAGCGTGATCGCGCAAGGCGCGGATAGTCGGCACCACTTCGCGGGATTCCATCCAATGGATAAAGTCTGACACGCCCGAATCAATAATAACCTCAGCCTCTTTAACCGCGCTCTGACGCGCATCTAGGCCATCTTTCACCACCTCGGCGATGTCATCCACGCTGTACAAAAACACATCGCTTAATTCGGCAACTTCCGCTTCCACGTCGCGCGGCACGGCCAAATCGACAATAAACAACGGGCGATGCTTGCGTGCTTTGAGTGCGCGTTCCACCATCCCCTTACCTAAAATTGGCAATTGACTGGCGGTACAGGTAACGATGATGTCGTGTTGTGCTAATTGCTCAGGCAAATCGGTCAGCGTAATGGCTGTGCCGTTGATGCGCCGTGCTAAAGTTTGCGCACGCTCCAAGGTACGGTTCGCTACGGTAATGTGTTTGGGGGAACGCGCCGCAAAGTGCACCGCGTTCAACTCAATCATCTCACCCGCACCAATGAATAAGATGCGCTGCTCAGCAATGCTGGGGAAAATACGCTCCGCCAAGCGCACTGCCGCTGCGGCCATAGACACCAGATTCGCCCCAATTTCAGTTTGGGTGCGCACGTCTTTAGCCACCGAGAAAGTACGCTGAAATAATTTATGTAGTAAAAAGCCTAGCGTTCCCGCTTGTTCCGCATGGCGCACCGCCTGCTTCATCTGCCCCAAAATTTGTGGCTCGCCTAACACCATCGAATCTAAGCCACTCGCCACACGGAACGAATGTTTCACCGCTTGCTCGCGCGGCAAGGTATAGAGATAGGGTTCGATGTCTTTGCGTGGCAGATGGTGATATTGCGCCAACCAGTCGATGGCATGATTTGGTTGCGCAACGTTGCAATACAATTCCATGCGATTACAGGTGGATAAAATAGCGGCTTCTTTGGCTGCGCCGTTCTCTACCAGATCATGCAAAGCATTCTCCATCCCGTCCACATTGAACGCGACTTGCTCGCGCACAGCCAACGGTGCGGTTTGATGGTTAATGCCAAAAGCGAACAGCTGCATAGCGGTTTCCCGAGGAAGACAAAGCCAAAGTGGGGGCGGATTATAGTCGGAACAGCCTCGCTCTGCACCTGCACCCTGAGGTCTGTAGTGCAGTGCCTGTTGAAACCATGAAATTTTTCTGCTGTAATGCGAGCGTTATTTTAATAATTGTTTAATAATAGAAAGATAAAATTATGGAATCAGCTCAAGTAGTCACCGCGTTGGCAGCACTTGCTCAACCCACGCGTTTGGCGATATTTCGCTTGTTAGTGGTCAGTGGGGTTGATGGACTGGCAGCAGGGCAAATCGCCGAAAAACTCAAAGCATCCCCAGCCACCCTGTCGTTTCATTTCAAAACACTCAGCCACGCTGGCTTGGTGGACAGTCGGCAAGACGGTCGATTCATCTATTACACGGCCAACTTTACCGTGATGAACGGCATGGTGGATTACCTCACCGAGAACTGTTGCGCTGGTAACGACACGGGTTGCAAGATACCCAGTAAGAAATGTTGATAACTTCAAAGGAAAAATGGAATGAGTGAAAAGACATACAACGTACTGATCCTATGCACAGGGAATTCCGCCCGCAGCGTGTTGGGTGAAGTCCTATTCAATAGCTTGGGAAAGGGCAAATTCAAGGCCTACAGCGCAGGCAGCAAACCTGCGGGCAAGGTAAATCCTGGGGCAATCGAGTGGTTGCAAGCGCACGGCCACAGCATCGAGGGTCTGCGCAGCAAAAGCTGGGATGAATTCTCTCGCCCGGATGCGCCTGTATTCGACTTCATTTTTACCGTATGCGACAACGCCGCAGGCGAGGCATGTCCCATTTGGCTCGGGCATCCTGCGACCGCACACTGGGGGATTCCCGACCCCGCGCATGTGGCAGGTGATGAGGCGCGTCGTGCAGCATTCAACAAAGCGGCAGAACAACTTGCACGCCGCATCCAATTGTTCTTGGCACTGCCGATTGAAAAGTTAGACAAGCTCGTCTTGAAAGAGCAACTCAACGAGATTGGACGTATTCAGGATTGATGCAATGAGTATCTTCGAACGTTACCTTACCCTCTGGGTCTTCCTTTGCATCATCGCCGGCGTACTGTTGGGGCAGACCATTCCCGCCCCATTCCATTGGCTTGGCACGTTGGAAATCGCCGAGGTCAACCTCCCCGTCGGCCTGTTAATTTGGGTGATGATTATTCCCATGTTGCTGCGCATCGACTTTGGTGCGTTGCATCAAGTGCGCAAATACTGGCGCGGCATCGGTGTCACGCTGTTCATCAACTGGGCGGTCAAACCCTTCTCAATGGCGTTGCTGGGCTGGTTATTCATCCGCCAACTGTTCGCACCGTATCTGCCTGCCGAACAACTCGACAGCTACATCGCGGGATTGATCCTGTTGGCTGCCGCACCCTGCACCGCGATGGT
>JAVHPV010000406.1:0-4966 GCA_036170775.1 Gallionella sp.
TCTCCTTAGGTAAGCCATCAAGATGACCGTTAAGTTGCATTTTTTTCATTCTCCGCCAGTTCGGCGTAATACTGGCGCAGTATTTCCAATACTTCTGGGCGGCTAAATTCGGCGGGTACGGTGGCGTTCTCAGATAGCATCTTGCGCAATTGCGTACCAGAGACTTGTAAGCGATCCGCATCGGTATGTGGACAGGTGCGTCCAGAAGCCATACCACCGCATTTGTAGCACCAGAAGGAGATGTCGATTTTCATCGCTTCGGTTTCAAGTGCTCCCTTGGGAATCTTGTCAAAGATGTGGTGTGCATCGAACGGACCGTAATAGCTGCCAACGCCTGCATGGTCACGTCCTACGATTTGGTGGGAGCAGCCATAATTTTGTCGGAATAGGGCGTGTAGCAAGGCTTCACGCGGCCCAGCATAGCGCATATCAAGCGGGTAGCCAGCCTGTACGACTGTTTTGCCGACGAAATAATTTTTGGTGAGTGCGATGATGGCGTGGGTGCGAACTTCTGCGGGAATGTCACCCGGTTTGAGATTGCCAAGCAAGGAGTGAATAAGCACACCGTCGCAAGTTTCGATGGCGACCTTGGCGAGATATTCATGGGAACGGTGCATTGGGTTGCGGGTTTGAAATGCTGCGACTTTGCTCCAGCCTAATTCGTTGAACAGTTCGCGCGTTTCTTTGGGAGTCTTGAAGAGTGCACCATATTTTTGCGGGAAGCCGCCTTGTGACAGCACTCTTACCGAGCCAGCGAGATTCACTTCGCCTTGCTCCATGACCATCTTTACCCCTGGATGTTTTGGGTCGGTCGTACCAAATACACTGGCGCACTCATGCGCCTTATCTATGCTGTATTTCTCGGTGACTTGCATGGTGGCAAGAATACTGCCGTCTTCCGCATCAATCAGCGCGATATGGCTGCCTAGCACTAGCGTATTGGCAACCTCTGCACTGGTGGAAAGGGTGATGGGAATAGGCCAGAACAGACCATTGGTTAAAGTCATGCTGTCGCACACACCTTGCCAATCGGCATGACTCATAAAGCCCTCAAGCGGGGTGAATCCGCCGATGCCCAGCATGATGATGTCACCCTTCTCACGCGAACTCACCGTGAGTTTCGCATAAGTACGAGCGCGCTGTATTTCGGTGATTAACTCCTCACCTTCAAGCAATAAAGGTTTGAGGTTGCCGCCACCGTGTGGGTTTACCAATGCCATACAACTCCCTGATAATGGTTATGTTGTGTCTGGATTTTTCTGCACGCACAGTAGGGGATTGAGTATGAGTTTGCGATACCTCTCATGGGTTAAAGGCCTATCCCCCCCTTACGGGTTATATTGCAGTTACTCATCACAGCTATGGCAGGGTAAGCGGTGCATCAGCATACTTGCGCCTCGCAAAAAGTATGCTGACTTGCCCTTAAAATCAAGCCTCGCCCACACACAAAATAGACCTATGTCATCCACTCCTTTGCACGATCCACTCGCTCCGCCCGTTGCGGATGCGAAAATAGAAGTAAAAAATACCACCTGCTATATGTGCGCTTGCCGTTGCGGCATTCGCGTGCATTTGCGCAACGGCGAAGTGCGCTATATCGACGGCAACCCCAACCATCCGCTGAACAATGGCGTGATTTGTGCCAAGGGTTCGTCGGGAATTATGAAACAGTATTCCCCCGCACGCTTGACAAAACCGTTGCGGCGCAAGGCTGGCACTGAGCGTGGCGCGGGTGAGTTTGAAGAAATCAGTTGGGAAGAAACTTTCAGTATTTTGGAAAAACGTTTGGGGCACTTACGTGCGACCGATCCGAAGAAATTCGCGCTGTTTACCGGGCGTGACCAGATGCAGGCGTTGACCGGCTTGTTTGCGCGCCAGTTTGGTACACCCAACTACGCTGCTCACGGCGGCTTTTGTTCGGTGAATATGGCGGCTGGGATGATTTACACCATCGGCGGCTCCTTCTGGGAATTTGGTGGCCCCGATCTGGAACGTTCCAAGCTGTTCATCATGATCGGGACAGCGGAAGACCATCACTCCAACCCGATGAAAGTGTCGTTGTCCAAATTCAAGCGCGACGGCGGACGTTTCATCTCGATCAATCCCGTGCGTACCGGTTACTCCGCAATTGCAGATGAATGGGTGCCGATTCGTCCAGGCACGGATGGCGCATTGATGCTCGCACTGATTCACGAAATCATCGCGCTGGGGCTATACGACCGCGAGTTTTTGGTGCGTTACACCAACTCAGGGCAATTGGTAAATTTGGACGACAAACACGACGAGTTCGGCATGTTTGTGCGCACCGAAGTTGCCAAGGAAGAGGGTTGTTATGACCCGCAAAACAAGCTGTGGTGGGATCGTAATACCAACAAACCCGTCATCACGCACACCGAAGGTGCAGATCCTTTCCTGCTCGGCGAATTCAAATTAGCCGATGGCGTGACTGTTAAACCCGCCTTCCAGTTGTTGCAGGATCGCGTCAAAGATTACACCCCAGAATGGGCAGAACAAATCACGGGTATCTCTGCCGATACCATTAAACGTCTGGCACACGAAATGGGCATCACCGCACGCGATCAGAAGATCGAGCTGCCGATTGCTTGGACAGATTCTTGGGGGAAAGAGCACGACACCGTGACGGGCAATCCTGTGTCGTTTCACGCCATGCGGGGTCTCGCCGCGCACTCCAACGGCTTTCATACCATCCGTGCTCTGTCTATTTTGATGACCTTGCTGGGCACGATAGATCGTCCTGGTGGTTTCCGTCACAAAGCACCTTATCCGCGTCCCATCCCGCCTTGCGCACGCACACCCAACGACCCGCGTGCGGTGCAACCTAATACGCCGCTGGATGGCGTGCCGCTGGGCTGGCCGACCGATCCAGATGATTTGTTCGTGGATGCGCAAGGCGAACCCGTGCGCCTCGATAAGGCTTTCTCGTGGGAATATCCGCTATCAGTGCATGGCATGATGCACAACGCCATTACCAACGCGTGGCGCGGTGACCCGTACAAAATTGACACGCTGCTGATGTTCATGGCCAATATGGCGTGGAACTCCAGCATGAATACCAGTGAAGTGCGCAACATGCTGGTCGATAAAGAAGAGAGCGGCGAGTACAAAATTCCATTCATCGTGGTGTGCGATGCGTTTCATTCGGAAACGACAGCGTTTGCCGATTTGATTCTGCCAGACACTACCTACCTCGAACGGCATGACGTAATGTCTATGCTGGATAGGCCTATCTCCGAATTCGATGGTCCGGTGGATTCGGTACGCATCCCCGTATTGCCACCGACAGGCGAATGCAAGCCGTTCCAAGAGGTGCTCATTGAATTGGGTACGCGCTTGAAATTGCCCGCTTTTGTCACCCCGTCAGGCGCACGTAAATATCGTGATTACCCCGACTTCATCGTGAATTGGGAAACCGCCCCAGGTTCGGGTATTGGCTTCCTCACAGGCTGGCGCGGCAAGGGGGGCGAGAAATCCATCAAGGGCGAACCGAATCCCAACCAGTGGGAAATGTATGCCAAGAATGATTGCGTGCATCACTACAAATTGCCGCGTTCTTATCAGTACATGCGCAACTGGAATAAGGGTTATCTCGAATGGTCGCAAAGTAATGGCATCACACGCTACGCCGAGCCGATATTGATTCATCTCTATTCTGAAGTGTTGCAAAAATTTCGCCTGGCCGCGCAGGGCAAGGGACTCACGCGTAAGCCTCCTGCTCATTTAGCGAAGCGCATCGAAACCTTCTTTGATCCGCTGCCGTTTTACTACGAACCGCTCGAAGTGCAGACCAGCGACAAGCGCAAATATCCTTTGTCCGCCCTGACACAACGACCGATGGCGATGTATCACTCGTGGGATTCGCAGAATGCTTGGTTGCGCCAAATTCATGCGCACAACTATCTTTATGTGAATGCCAAGACGGCCCATGATGCGGGCATCGCTGATGGCGACTGGATATGGTGTGAATCGCAATGGGGCAAAGTACGCTGCATGGCACGCTATAGCGAATCTGTTGAGCCAGGCACGGTGTGGACATGGAACGCGATCGGTAAAGCGGCTGGGGCATGGAATTTGTCGCCCAACGCGAACGAAGCGCAAAAAGGCTTCCTGCTCAATCACCTGATTTCCGAAGAGCTGCCAGCCGATGCGCAAGGAAAGCGTTTTTCTAATTCTGATCCTGTGACAGGACAAGCAGCGTGGTATGACGTGCGCGTGCGTATTTACAAAGCCGAAGCGGGTGAGCCTGAACAGACCTCACCGCAATTTACACCGATGAAAAAATATCCTGGTATGAGTTTATCGCCGATCTTGTTACGTTATTTTGGCGGACGCAAAAATAAAGGGGAGGCGAAATGACCCAACTTGGGATGATTAAATTGAAAGGCTCGCTATGACACAGCTCGCCTTGGTAATTGATCTAAATGTCTGCGTTGGTTGTCATGCCTGCGTGACCAGTTGTAAAGAATGGAACACCTCAGGTTCGGCGGGGCCGTTATGTGATGAACGCCCTTACGAAGCTGATCCGACAGGGACTTTTTTCAATCGCGTACAGACCTATGAAGTGGGCACGTTCCCGCTCAGCGAAACACTGCATTTCCCTAAATCCTGTTTGCATTGCGAAGATCCTCCCTGCGTGCCAGTGTGCCCGACGGGGGCATCCTACAAGCGCAAGCAGGACGGTATCGTGCTGGTGGATTACGACAAGTGCATCGGCTGCAAGTATTGCAGTTGGGCTTGCCCTTATGGCGCGCGCGAGTTTGATGAAAAGCGCAAGGTGATGACGAAATGTACTTTGTGTGTGGATCGTATTTACGACGAATCCATGTCCGAAGCAGATCGCAAACCTTCCTGTGTCAAAGCCTGTCCGACCAGCGCACGTCTGTTTGGCGACATCCATGATCCAGAATCGGTGGTGTCGAAAGCTATCCGTGACAACGGTGGCTATGCG